>CAZJVX010000011.1:0-22569 GCA_964549345.1 uncultured Flavobacteriales bacterium
TCCACCGGAATCTATTGGCTGAAAATTTTAAATGTGCCAAACTTGTTCCCAAAGCTTCTCGTTATAGAATAATTGTTAGTTTTGCCCGACAAATTAAATTATGGAGTTAAAAGATTTTATTTCAGTTGCTGGTAAGTCAGGTTTACATACTATTGTAGGGAAATCTAAAAACAATGTGATTGTAGAGTCATTGAAGGACAAAAAAAGATTTCCAATATTCAACACGAATAAAATAAGTGCACTATCAGATATAAGTATCTATACATATGATGAAGAGATTTTATTGTCTGAACTTTTTAATAGAATTCAAAAAAAATACAAAAAAGAGGTTGCGATTTCTCATCTAGAATCAGCAGAAGAGTTAAAAAAAGTATTTGAAGAACTTGTACCTAATTATGACAAAGAACAAGTATATAATTCAGATATTAAAAAAGTATTTCAATGGTATAATATCTTACATGATACTGATAATTTAATTAAGGAAGAATCAAAAGAAGAAGAAAAGAAAGAATCTAGTGCAGATGCTGATAAAAAGAAAGAGGCTTCAAAAATAGAAGTAAAAAAAAGTAAAGAATAAGTTTAACATTTCTTCACCAAATACAATTCTAGTTAGCATTACTTTTAAATCAAATCAAAAAAATGAATAAAAAACAAATAGCATTCTTTTTAGCAATTTTAATAAACACAACATCTATGAATGCCCAAAAATTAAAAACAGAAACAGACTCCGTAAGTTATTGCATTGGAGTTAATATTGGTGAAAATCTAAAAAATCAATTCAGCGATATCGACATTAAGGATTTCATGAACGGAATCAATGATGTTCTCGACAAAAAGAGCGAACCCAAAATATCAAATGCTGATGCACAGAAAATATTACAAGGATATTTTACTAAACAACAAGAAATGAAGACCAAACTAGCCAAAGAACAAGGGGCCAACTTTTTAGCTGAAAATGCAAAAAAAGAAGGAGTTATTTCACTTGAAAGTGGACTTCAATATGAAATCTTGAAACAAGGATCTGGTGCTAAACCCACTATCAATGATAATGTAACTACACATTATCATGGAACTCTTATTGATGGGACTATTTTTGATAGCTCAGTTGACAGAGGACAACCTGCTACATTTCCTGTTAGTGGAGTTATAAAAGGATGGACTGAAGCTCTACAATTAATGTCAGTTGGATCAAAATGGAGACTGTATGTACCCTATGATTTAGCTTACGGTGAAAGAGGAGCTGGAGCAAATATTGGCCCTTTTACTACCCTAATTTTTGAAGTTGAACTTATAAGTATAAATTAAAATGAAAGCAAAATTATATACAATTGCTGTAGCATCTTTAGCGATATCTTGCAACCAGCAATCAAATGACAAATCAGTAAGCCTTACTAATCAAGTGGATTCTACCAGTTTTGCTATTGGAGTTAATGTAGCAGAAAACCTAGGTAAAAACATTGCTCAGCAATTTGAAGAAGTGAATTTAGATCTTTTAAAAGCAGGGTTAAATTCAGGTATTGACACTAACAACAAATCAGAAATTTCTGGTGCGGTAGCTGAACAAATTATCGAAGAATTTTTTAAGAGCAAACAAGAAAAAACTGCCTTAAAAGCACAAGGTGAAGGTGCTGCATTTTTAGCCGAAAATGCAAAAAGAGAAGGAGTAATTTCTTTAGAAAGCGGTTTACAATATGAAATTTTAAACGAAGGTAATGGTCAAATTCCAACTATTGAAGATAACATTACAGCACATTATCACGGAACATTGATTGATGGAACTGTATTTGATAGTTCTGTTGAAAGAGGTGAGCCAGCATCTTTTCCTGTAAATGGAGTAATTGCAGGCTGGACTGAAGCACTTCAGATTATGCCAGTTGGATCTAAATGGAAATTATATGTTCCTTTTGAGCTTGCATACGGTGAAAGAGGTGCTGGACAACTAATTGGTCCCTATTCTACTTTAATATTTGAAGTTGAATTACTTAGTATTGACTAACCAAGTAAAGCTATCTAAATATCTTTCTTTAATATAGTTTGAGTTGGGAAAGCAAACTCCAACCCTTCTTTGTTAAATCTCCTTAATATTTCTTTATTCACCAACGTTTGAGTGTCCAGCCAATGTGAGTCGGGCTTAACGTAGTATATGAAAAGTATATTAAGGGAGAAATCACCGAATCCGTTAAATCCAGCAGCATAATCATCTGTGATGGCTTCTTGATCTTTTACTATATCTTCAAGGATATCAATAGCTTTCTGCATTTGGACTTCGTCTGTATCGTATGTTAAACCCAAGTTAAGTTTAACTTTTAAAGTGGGTTGAGAAGTAACATTAGTCACGCTGTTATCAGTAAATCTAGAATTAGGAATTGTAACTATTCTACCCTCCAATGTTCTTAATCGAGTACTCCTTAAACCAACTTCTTCCACAATTCCGTCAAAGCCATCTACCTGAATTCGATCTTTTATTCTAAATGGCTTATCTAAGAAGATCATTATCCCAGCAAAAATATTTTTTACAGAATCTTGAGCAGCAAGTGCTAATGCCAAACCTCCTATTCCAAGACCTGCAATCATAGCTGTAATATCAAAACCAATATTGTCTAAGCCTATAATTATTCCTAAAATCCATATTATTGATCTTACCCCTTTTTGTATCACCGGAATAAGCTGATTATCAAAACTGCTATCAGATTTTTCTGAAATGGGCATAATTACTTCTGATATTAATGCGTCAACTATCCTAGAAAGTATAGCAGTAACATCTATTACTAACAGAAAATAAGCTGCATTTTCTAAGACTAATTCTACTTCTTCATTAAAAACCAGATAATGAATTGAAATCCAATATCCTAGAATAAGTACTAAATAAGTAAGTGGTTTTTCAAGTTTATCAATTAAAACGTCATCCAAATTAGTCTTTGTTTTAGATGTTAAACGCCTTATCACGTTCGAGAAAATCCAATACAGCATTTTAACCACTACAAAGGACAAAATGAGTATACCAACAGCTATAGCCCAGTTTAAAATTGAATTCCCATAAAATTCTTGATGTAAAACTTCCATAAGTTGTAAAATATAGATGGCAAATCTATTTAATAATTAATTAGGAAAGAAATTAATAATTTAAAAGTGACTCTAAGACTGCTTTAACTTTATCTGAATTAGGTAAATACGCTTTTTCTAAATTTTCGTTCAGAGGAATAGCAGGAGTGTTTACAGATCCTAGAATTCTAATTGGAGCATCAAGGTATTCAAAACATGTTTCTTGAATTCTTCCAGCAAGACCCAATGTAAATGATGCGGATGAAGGCTCTTCCGTTACCAATAGCACTTTTCCGTGCTTTTTACTTGTTTCGAATATGAGATTTTCATCCAATGGATAAAGTGTTCTTAAATCGATAATTTCAATTTTTCCTGTAAAATTTGAAGCCGCTTCTAAGGACCAATAAACACCTCTTCCATAAGTGATAATTACTATGGAATCTCCCTTTTTAATTTCTATTTCGTCAGCAGAAAGGACTACTCTTCCCTTACCAAAAGGAATTACATAATCATCAGAAGGCTCAATTGTTTTTGCACTTTCTGTGCCTGGAATTTTTGACCAATATAACCCTTTATGCTCGAGCATAACGACTGGGTTAGGGTCGTGATAAGCTGCTTTCATGAGTCCCTTTAGATCAGCACCAGTGGATGGATAAGCTATTTTTATACCCTGAATATTAGTTACAACGGATTCTACACTTGATGAATGATAAGGACCGCCAGAACCATAAGCTCCAATGGGAACTCTTAAAATCATACTTACAGGCCACTTACCTTGTGTTAAATAATTTGATCTGCTTACTTCTGTAAACAATTGATTTAAACCAGGCCAAATATAATCCGCAAACTGAACTTCAACAATGGGTTTTAATCCAACAGCAGACATTCCAACCGTACTTCCCACAATAAAAGCTTCTTGTATTGGCGTATTAAACACACGATCATCACCAAATTGTTGGGCTAACGTAGCTGCTTCTCTAAATACACCTCCCAATCGACCACCAACATCTTGACCATATAATAAGCACCTATCGTCACTTTCCATTAATTCTCTTATCGCAAATAATGCTGAATCCACCATCACGGTAGGTTCTTTTCCATCTGGTGATCGTTCTCCTTTTTCTTCTAACACTTCTGTGGGTGCAAATATGTGTTCCGTTAAACTATCTTCTGAAGGGTCATCTTCTTCAACTGCCTCTTCATAGTCTTGCTTCACTTTATTTGATGCAATTTTTTCAATATGAACTAATTGAGATTTCTCAATACCATTCTCTATTAGTTGTGATTTCAAAATAGGTAAAGGATCTCTTTTTTGGTGCTCATCTAAATCGTCTCGGTACCATTCCATTCTCACCCCCGAAGTATGATGATTTAATAATGGGACTTCTCCTCTTATAAGTACTGGTCCTTTTCTATCTCTTACCCATTTTATAGCCTCTTGAATGCGAGTATACGATTCAATATAATCAGATCCATCGAGTGAGATACTTTTTAGATTGTTAAACCCTTTGGCAAAATGAGTCATATCTTGGGCCCTAATTTCTTTTGCATTAGCTGAAATATCCCATTCATTGTCCTGTACAAAAAATATGATGGGTAATTTTTTTAAGGTTGCCATTTGCATAGCTTCCGAAACTTCTCCCTCTGTACATGAGGCATCGCCAAGAGAACAAACTACAAGTGGTTTTTCATCTTTATTATCCTCTATTCCTATTTTTTCTTTGTAATCTAATCCCATAGCTGCTCCAGTGGCAGGTATAGCTTGCATTCCAGTTGCAGACGACTGATGAGGAATCTTGGGATAGTCAACGTGTTTAAAACTAGGATGAGCATAGTAGGTTCTACCACCTGAAAAAGGGTCATTTTTTTTGGCTAATAACTGCAGCATTAATTGTTTTGGAGAAAAACCCATGGCTAACAACATGGCATCGTCACGATAATATGGAAATACATAATCATAACTTTTAAGCTGCTGCCCAAGTGCAATTTGAAACGCTTCGTGTCCCTTTGATGTGGCATGGACATACTTAGCTGTTATGGATTTGTTTTTTTCAAACAGAGTACTCATTGACCTAGCCGAACAAATAAATTGATATGCCTCTAGTAAGATATGTTTTTTCAATGTTAAGATCTACAAGTTCAAATATACAAATAATATTAATTTTTACGTGTCATGTTAAATAAACTATTATATATTATTTAAAATCATTTTTTCAAAATTTAATATTGAATATTATTATTTATTTGATATTTAATTTTAACAAGGTTTTTGTTGGAAATGTAATTCCATTACTCACCTTATCATGAGATAATATCCAAATAAAATATTAGTTTTGTACACCTAAATTTTAATACATGGAAAGGTTAAGTACTCACGTTAAAAGATTCATTATTCCTTACATCATTGTCCTTGCTGGATTAATTCTATTATATACCGCTCTTTTTAGTGGAACTGGAAATATATCTCAGTCTAATGACTTTTTATTTGGAGCTCTATCTGTATTATTGTTAGGTGTAGTCATCATTCTTATTCTCCGTAACATAATCGAAAAAAGCTACTTCAAATTCATTATTCCTGTAATGATAGTTTATTGCTTATTTTTAAGTTACAAAACATACAATTCTATAGCAACTACAATAGATCAGATAGAACTTAAAAAAGAGATTAACGCACACGTAAAGCAAGGCTTAAGAGATATAGAAGTAACACAAATTGAGTACAAGAAAAAATACGGATGGTATGCCAATGAATTTTCTGAACTAAAACGATTCTTATCAGAGGATAGTGTTTATTCAGTAAGTACAATTGGCACAGTTCCAGACTACAAAATAACTCTAGAACACCAAGAGTTACTTGGTTATGACCCAATAAGAGACTACATTGAAATTGAATCCTATGACGAAAAAGAAGCTCTTTTATGTGGTTTACTCAAAAAAGACACTTCTTGGCAAAATGTAAGAGAAAAACTTTTCCCAACAGTATCAGATTCCAATAAAGTAAGGCTCTACGATTTTGTAGTAGATCATTTAAATAGAGTAAATCTGACACAAGACGGTAGCAACAAGTTATTTGTAATGGACTCCGACATATTGGAAACTAGCGATGAAACTACATTTGAATGTTTATTATATAAATCTGGCACAAATTTTCATTTTGTAACAGCTAATATTATTGATTTTAACGAAAACGATACCGCTTACTATAATTTAGAAATTGATGGTCTTATTGTCAAAGACTCTATCCCACAACTACCAAGTTTACTAATAGGTGACATTCTTGAGTCAGCTAACAATACACAAATTAAATCTCCAAGTGAAGTTTATAACATAATAAAGGAAACTCGAAAAGACACCATTATTTTTAACGTAATCAGAAATAACCAACCACAAGTTATTCAACTTACTCAAAAGGACATTATCCCAAAACCATCTAGAATAAACTGGTCAGATCTAGAAGATATGTTGAATTATAATTTACTTCCTCCATATTATAACCCGATTGGTTTTGAAAAAATGTACATCGGTAAAGAGATGGTTATTAAAGAAGACGAATTTTCTTCTCCTTCGCTGGATCTTGTGAAATTTAAAACCCTTTTGGAAAATAGAGGTTTTGATACTACTACAGTATCATTTGAATTTAACAGAAACGAAACATTCTCATTTTCTGATCTAGCTAGTAGTGAAAAAGCCATTTACTTATATACCAAAATCGGAACTCCTGTTTTTCAAGCTCAAGACCCTTCACCGTATGACCCTTTACTTGAGCGAGATACATTAATTACAGGGTCTATGTCAGAAGTAAAGACTAGCGGTAATTGGAAATAATTCTGCTTTGAGTAACCTTGATGATATACTCTTTCTTTTCGAGGATAATATATATTATTTAGAAAACGAAAATTCATTAAAATCAAACCCTATTAAAAAGGAAAATAGCTACAATATACACGTAGACACTAGAAGCTTCACGTTAATTCCAGAGCAGATATTTAAAAACATTAACCCATCAGAAATTCATACATTTCTTGGAAAGGATAAAAATGAATATTCATTTCAAGAGTATTTTCTTCCTAAGGAAAATGCTTATCTTATTTGGGCCATTAATAAAAATCAACTTCAGAAGTTAGAAGGTCATTATCCCGCATCTAGTTTGTTGCATTTTTCCTCATTTTTATTAAATGATAACCATTACAAAAATGAAGTCAGATTTTTCAAAACTGCAAGTTTCATTTATATCTCTGCCATTAAAAATCAAAAACTCCAACTTATTAATCGATTTGACATTGAAGGCTTAGATGATGTATTATACTATGTTTTATCTGTTATAAAAGAATCAGACTTAATTAATCAATCGTTTGACATAATTGAAATAGGGACGATAGATGGAGAAATTGAAAGTAAGTTAAAATCTATCTTTAGCAATAAATTAACGGAATTTTACCACCAAAAACCCCTAAAATTAAAATCGCTTTGAGAATTATAGGAGGTAAATACAAATCTTATATCATCCCAACAAATAAAAAAATCAAAGCTCGTCCAACAACAGATATGGCTAAAGAAGCTCTATTTAATATTCTTGAAAATAAAATCGATTTTAATCAAATTTATGTACTTGATTTATTTTGCGGAACTGGGAATATTTCTTATGAATTTGCTTCAAGAGGAGTTAGAAAAATTACTGCTGTTGATCACCAAATCAATGCTTTACAATTTATACAAAAACAAAGCTCTCATTGGGGAATGAACATCAATACTAAAAAAAAGAATGCATTGTCTTTTTTAGAAATAACAGATGATAAATATGATGTCATTTTTGCTGACCCCCCTTATGATTTTAAACGAATTGGTGAAATTCATGATATTATATTTAAGCGAAAGCTACTTCGAGACCATGGTTTATTTGTATTAGAGCATGCCAAGAACAAAAACTTTACGAATTCTTTTAACTTTATAGAGCAAAGAACGTATAGTAGCGTAAACTTTTCATTTTTTGGTGCTTAGATGAATTCAAATGTGGGCATATTTCCAGGATCTTTTGACCCTATCACAAAGGGGCACGAATACGTTATTAAAAAAGCAGCTAACATGGTTGATGAACTCATTGTGGCCATAGGTGAAAATTCTACTAAAAAATACTTATTTAGTCTTGAGGATAGAAAACAGTGGATAGAAAAAACATTTAAAAAGGTAGATAATATATCCGTAAGAACATATACTGGCCTAACTATTGATTTTGCTAAAAAAGTGAATGCTAATCTGATTTTCAGAGGTCTAAGATCGGGTGTGGACTTTGAATATGAAAAGCCAATTGCAGAAACTAATCAAATCTTGGACCCCAGTGTAGAAACTGTCTTTTTACTCACGAATAAAGAATTTGGCATGATTTCTTCATCTATTGTGAGAGAAATTATAAAAAACAATGGAAATGCAAATTCTTTTCTTCCTGATGCCATAAACATCTAATTATGTTTAATCACATTTTATTGATGATAGCTTTTTTTTCGGTGGTAAATCACTCGCTATTTGCCATTGAAATTCAAATTAACGCTCCTGATTATCAGGGAAAAAATGTGAAATGGCGAAAAAAAACAGATCATATCACAAATCAATATCAGCTATTAGCGGAATCAAAAATTGATACTAATGGCCTAGTTACTTTCAATAAAGAAATAGAAAAAATTGAACTTACTGAAATCGTCATTGGCAGAAGTTTTGGGCTGTTGTATTTAGATACAGCTACTAAATTCTACAACATTTATTTCCCGAAAGACACCATCCTAGACACCATGTCCCTCAAAAAAAATCAAATACAATTGGTTTTTTTGGATTTGCCTGAAAACGATATCAACCAACTCATTCTTGATTTTAATCTTCAATATGATTACTTCCTCTATGGCGATACCGCTAAGCTCATTAGATTGGCTCTACAAGAAAAAGAGTTTCAAGACAGCTTAAATGCGTTCAAAGTTTTTATTAGCGACCGATATCAAAACGATCTTATTAAGTTTTTACATGTTTCCATAAGGTATGAAATTGCTTTAATTGAACAAATGGCTCACCAAAGTAAGGGTGAATTTTATAAAAATTATCTTTTCCATACTTATCTGAAAAAAAGTAATGTAGAATATGCAAATCCTGCATTTATGGAATTTTTCAATCTCTTTTATAGAAAACCATTTAAAATTGGTGGGGACGAGATTTTTGAGAGAATTAAATTTTCTATCAATCAGTATCACGATTTAGATCACCTGAAAAATGCTATGTCAAATTCATCTTTCTACAGCCACCAAAAACTAACAGAATTGATCATTATTAAAGGCTTATATGACAATTATAATTCTAGAGAATTTTCAAATGCTTTTATTTTAGAACTACTGGAAGAAATTTCAGAAAATGGAAATTGGGCAGAAAACAGGTCTATAGCTAAAGAATGCTTACGGGAGTTATCTTTTTTAAAAAATGGGACTGCTGCACCAAATTTTAGCTGGATAGACGTTGAAAGCATTAAACATGAGCTAATTGATTTTAAAGGCAAACATATTTACATCCATTTTTTCTCATCATTAAATTACATGAGTCTTAAAGAAATGGAAATAATTGAACAACTGGCAGATAAATACAGTGCCATTCAATTCATTTCTGTAAACCTAGACGAAACAGAAAATTCCTTCGCTAATTTTTTAAAAACAAACCAATATAAGTGGGAAATTGGAAGACCACAAAATCCTCAAGATGTGATAGAACTCTTTAAATTAGATCACTTACCAACCTATATTTTTATTGACCCTAATGGGGTAATTGTTCAATATCCTGCATATACTCCAAGTCCGATGTATAATAACCAAAGTATTGATGTTACATTTTTTAATTTACAAAAAAAGTTAGATCAACGTCAGCGTCTACGCATTGGCGTCAAAGGGTAAGTACTGCTGTGTCAAAAACAGATAAAATTGAAGGATAAGATTTTAGGGCTAAACTCGTAGATTCATCTTTAGACTTCCAACAAACTTTTGTAATGCCTTCTTCTATCTGTGGAATAGTATTTTTCGCCCCATCGAAATGCATGAAAAACCAATGCGTCTCTTTTAAAACTTTGACATCCCTGAGCTGATACGTGTGGTAAGTTACTATTATTTTATGACTAATTTCTATCATGCCTTTTAAGCCACATTCTTCCTTCACTTCTCTCAAAGCAGCATCGGAAATGGACTCATTATCTTCAATCTTACCTTTTGGTAAATCCCAAATATTGTTTCGGTAAATCCACAAAAAATAGCCATCGTTTTGAACTAGGCCACCAGCAGCTCTTATCAACTTATGATCAGCATAATATTTAATTAATTCTTCATAAGGGTCCATACTGAACACGTATTCTATGACTTCTTTTTCATTTGTGTTTTTACTTCTATTGCCTTTTGAAGAATTTCCAAGTTGTTTCTCAATATTAATGAAAATGACTTCTTTTTTGGGTTCAAAAACTTTATACATTTGCAGCATGATTCAATCTAATTTTAACTCCGCTAAAATAGCAGAATTCCTTTTGCAGATCAAAGCGATCAAATTACAGCCAAAAGATCCATTTACATGGGCTTCAGGCTGGAAATCACCTATTTATTGTGATAATAGAAAAATATTGAGTCACCCTCAAATAAGATCAGCAGTAAGAGATGAATTTGTGAAAGCAATAAAAGCAAATTCACTTCTTCCAACTGCCATCGCAGGAGTTGCAACTGGCGGAATTGCAATTGGTGCATTGGTAGCTGAATCACTAAATCTGCCTTTTTGTTATGTTAGATCGTCTGCAAAAGCACACGGTTTGAACAACCAAATTGAAGGAGGATTAAAAACAGACGAGAAAGTCCTTGTTATTGAAGATTTGATATCATCTGGAAAAAGTAGTTTAGCCGCTGTGAAAGCCTTAACTGAAAATAATTATAATGTGATAGGATTAGGTGCTATTTTTAGCTACGGCTTTAAAAAGGCAGAGGAAAACTTTCAAATGGCAAACTGTTCATATTTTACATTAACTAATTATGCATCGCTAATAGAAATAGCTGCAAGTAACCATTACATTGATAACAATGAAATTGAAACCTTAAATAATTGGCGAAAATCTCCTGAAACTTGGTCATAGTATGTTGAAAATTCAAAGTGAAGAGGTTACCTCAAAGGCAAATATTATTCAAGTGCATACTTTTTTAAATGATCTGAATAATTTCAAGTATTTATTTCCAAAAGATAAAATAAGCAATTGGGTATCTAACAAAGAACAGTGCAGCTTGAAAATTCAAAAAATGTACACACTTGAGCTGAAGAAAGTCGAAGTAAAACCAGCTTACATTAAGCTATCAAGTGGAAAAAGCGCGTCCTTTAAGTTTGACATGCAAATAAATTTAATTGAATTAGACGCTGAACACACAACTGCTCAAATTCTATGTAATATAGATATCAACCCCGTTTTAAAAGCTATTGTGTCCAAACCTCTGAATGAGCTTTTTAATTACATGGCTAACAAAATTGAGAAAGCTATAAAACTTGGCGAGCTTGATTAAGGCTGTATGTGCCTATCTCTCCGTTGAGTTTCTCCAATTTTATTAAACCATCATTGTCCACATCTCTTATAAATACATCCTCTAATTTATCTTCAATCAAGAATTGACATTTTTTGTTTAGAAAAAATAGAGCAGATTGATAATCCATATTGATTTTTTGAAATTGACCATCAAGCAACAAATGATAAATCTGATTAAAGGATTCACAAAATTGGGAAAGTAGATTTTCTAACTCATGATGGTCATTACTTAACAGCTTTAAACTAGTTGCATTTAACTCATCACTAAACTTAATTTGATTAACGTTAATCCCAATCCCGATAATGGAAGCGTATAAATTATTTCCTTTCCATTGGTTTTCAATTAGAATTCCGGCAATTTTTTTCTTGGCAACATAAACATCATTTGGCCACTTTAGGCTTACGTTTTTGTTCGTAAATTGTTCTATTAATTTCTTGATGGATATCGCCACACATTTACTTAACAAAAAAAAAGGTGTATTTTTTAATTGTGAACCGTCAATTAAAACACTAAACGTTAAATTTTCACCAGATTCGCCTCTCCACTGTGATCCTCTTTGACCTCTTCCTTCGTGTTGGAATTGTGCCAATATTACAGTACCAAAAGGAATTTTTGTCTGATTTAGCAACTTGGCAGCATAATTGTTCGTAGAATCAACGCTATCAAGTCGAATTGTATGGTTTCCAATATATTGGTGATTCATTAGCATAAATTAACGATTATAGCACAAACAAATCAAATGTTTTAATCTTAAATTAACTACTTTTGCGCATCAATAATAATACTACCAAAATCAAATCTATTACAAGCGTGGATCTTAAAAACACTATAGTGGAAGGTTTTCTCGAGGGAAAAGCAAATAATGTGATTTGTCTTGATTTAAGAAAAATTGATGGCGCAGTTTCTGATTATTTTATTGTAGCTCATGGAGATTCTGCAACTCATGTGGAAGGTATCAATAGAGCTATTTATAAAAAATGCATCAGCTCTTTCAATGAAAAACCATGGAAAGAGGAGGGTAAGAGAAACTCAGAATGGATTCTTATGGACTATGTGAATGTAGTCGCCCATATTTTCTACAAAGAAATAAGAGGCTATTACAATATTGAAGATTTATGGGGAGATGCTCCTAGAGAAGAATTTAACACAGACTAATTATGCTAAATAAAAAAAACAACAAAAAGAGTAATAATAGCTCGAACAATAAATTACCTAAGTTTAATTTTTATTGGATATATGGTATTGTTGCAGTTGTACTGATTGGAATTAATCTGATGAACTTTAATGGTTTTTACACCAAAAAAATTGAAGAAAATCAGCTCTGGGAGTGGATTGACAAACAGAAAGTACAACAAGTTGAAATTGTAAATAATTCTGAAGTAAAAGTATACATAAACAAAAAATACATCAATGACCCTGAATTCACTAACAACGGCAAAAACAGGAACAATTACCAATATTCGTTTGAAATACCTAAAGATCATTCATCCGAATTGTACCAGAAATTACTAGATAAAGCTCGCAAAAATAAAGAAGAAGGATTGTCAAACGAGAACAACTTTAAGGTAAAAGTGAAAACAGAAGAAAATTTTGGACGAGAAATTGTGTATTGGATCATTTTCTTTGGTATCATGATTGCCATTTGGTCATTTTTCATGAGAAGAGTTTCTGGAGGAGGTGGTGCCGGTGGTCAAATATTTAATATTGGTAAATCAAAAGCTCAAATGT
Source organism: uncultured Flavobacteriales bacterium (assembly GCA_964549345.1). Taxonomy (GTDB): domain Bacteria; phylum Bacteroidota; class Bacteroidia; order Flavobacteriales_D; family Parvicellaceae. Next base: position 13,341 of record CAZJVX010000011.1, read on the forward strand.
TTGGGCAAGGAAAATCTACAAATGTTACTTTTGACAATGTTGCGGGACTTCAAGAAGCTAAAGAGGAGGTTAAAGAAATTGTAGATTTCCTTAAAAATCCCAAAAAATATACTGCACTAGGTGCCAAAATTCCGAAAGGAGCTTTACTAGTTGGACCTCCGGGAACAGGTAAAACTCTTATTGCAAAAGCGGTTGCAGGTGAAGCTAAAGTCCCTTTCTTCTCATTGTCAGGTTCTGATTTTGTGGAAATGTTTGTTGGAGTTGGTGCATCTAGGGTTAGAGATCTTTTCAAACAGGCAAAGGAAAAAGCTCCTTGCATCATTTTTATAGATGAAATAGATGCTATTGGTAGGGCAAGAGGAAAGAATCCTAATATGGGATCAAACGATGAGCGTGAAAACACACTAAATCAGTTATTGACTGAAATGGATGGATTTGGAACAAATTCAGGTGTAATTATTCTAGCTGCTACCAATAGAGCTGACATCTTAGATAGAGCCTTAATGAGGGCCGGTAGATTTGATCGGCAAATCTATGTTGACATGCCAGATTTAAATGAAAGAAAAGACATTTTTGAAGTTCATTTGAAACCTCTAAAACTAGAAAAAGAATTAGATAAAGATTTCTTAGCTAGGCAAACTCCCGGGTTTAGCGGTGCGGATATTGCTAATATTTGCAACGAGGCTGCCCTAATTGCAGCAAGAAAGAAAAAGGAAAATGTTCAAAAACAAGACTTTCTAGATGCTGTAGATAGAATTATTGGAGGTCTAGAAAAGAAAAATAAAATTATTACCAAAGAAGAAAAGAAGACCATTGCTTATCATGAAGCAGGTCATGCTACCGTAAGTTGGATGTTAGAACATGCAAACCCGCTGGTCAAAGTAACTATAGTACCAAGAGGAAGAAGTCTTGGAGCAGCATGGTACTTACCTGAGGAAAGATCATTAAATACAACCGAACAAATTTTAGATGAAATGTGTGCCGCATTAGGCGGTAGAGCTGCAGAATCTATTATTTTTAATAAAATTTCGACTGGTGCATTAAGCGACTTGGAAAAGGTTACTAAGCAAGCCATGGCTATGGTAACAATTTATGGGTTGGATGAAAAAATTGGTAATATTTCATATTATGATTCACAAAATCAAGGATACGGCTTCACTAAACCTTACTCCGAAGAAACGGCTAAAATCATTGATCAAGAGATAAAGAAAATTATTGATGGTCAATACGAAAGAGCAAAGGCTATACTAAAAAAGCATGAAGATAAACTTCATAAGTTAGCAAATAAATTACTAGAAACTGAAGTGATTTTCAAAGAAGACCTAGAAATTATTTTTGGGAAAAGACCTTTTGAAAAAGAAGTAGTTAAAAAAGAAGAGAAAGCAAAGAAGACTGAAGATGACACGAAAACCTCTTCTAAAAAATCAGCTTAAATTTTTACTGATCATCTCTGACATCACCCATGAATGAATTACTGAAAAGGGTTTTTTTTGGTGCAATCTATGTTGTCATCATGTGGTTCGGAACAGCATACTCAGAAAAGACATTTCAAATCTTATTTCTCATACTTGGATTATGGTCCATCTACGAAATGTGGAAATTAAGAAAAGGGAAGCCTAAATTAGTAGCACTCTTAATTGTTATCATTCCTTTTTTCACTATACAATTTTTTGGAATGACTGACTCAAATTACCCAGAATTACCATTTAATCCTTCTGTTGTCCTTTTAATGTTTATACTTACCTGGACGTTTGATTCATTTGCTTATTTGGTAGGAAAAAAACTAGGGAAAACAAAGATTCTACCAACGATTTCACCCAAAAAGTCATGGGAAGGTTTTTTTGGAGGTTATTTGTTCTGCATACTAGCAAGTAGTTTATCGTACTTTGTTTTCGAAGATTATTTTAATCATATTTCTACCCTTTCATATATACTTATAACTATTATTTTACCCTTTACTGCAACCACAGGAGATTTTATTGAATCTTACTATAAAAGAAAAGCTGGGGTTAAAGATTCTGGTAAAATTATGCCAGGTCATGGTGGAATTTTAGATAGAATGGACGCATTTCTAATCACAATTCCCGTAATTTACATCATCATAAATATAACCTAATGAGAATACACAGAGAGGGATATGCAACTATATTAATAGTCCTTATTTTTTTAACCTTAATTAACGGCTTAGCCTATTATTTCAATCCTCTCTGGATTATTAACATCATCTTTTCTCTGCTATCATTCTTGTTTTTTTATTTGATTCTTCATTTTTTCAGAAATCCAGAGAGAGATATTGCCATAAATGATAAACATATTTTAGCACCAAGTGATGGTAAATTAGTAGTTATAGAAAATGTATTTGAAGATGAATATCTAAAAGAAGAATGCACACAACTTAGCATATTTATGTCTCCGTTAAATGTACACAAACAATGGTATCCTTCAAATGGTAAAGTTATTTACAGTCAATATCACCCTGGTAAATACTTAGTAGCTTGGAATCCTAAATCAAGTATTGAAAATGAAAGAACGAGCATTGTTATTCAATCCAATACAAATCACCGAATTTTATATCGACAAATTGCTGGAGCTGTAGCAAGAAGAATCTGTAATTATGCTAAGCAAAATGATATTGTTGATCAAAGTATTGAGGCAGGTTTTATTAAATTTGGTTCTAGAATTGATGTCTTTGTTCCAAAAAATGCAGAAATCAAAGTTAAATTAGATGATATCATTGTTGGAGGTGAAACAATATTGGCTATTATTTAACTTTGTTTATCTAAATCGTAACAATTTATAAACTGAAGCGTATTTATTAACATTTTTTATATTTTTAAACACCAAACAGATTACGATCATGAAAAAATTATTATTGAGATTTTCTTTAATAGCCGTTTTTGGAATTGGAATAACAGCTGCTAGTTTTACCTTACCTGAAAATACAAATACAACAGTTGAAGTAAAAGAAGGTGATGACAAAAAGAAAAAGAAGGATAAGAAAAAAGCTAAAGCAAGTTGTTGTAAGCCCGAAGCAAAAGGAAAGTCTTGTTGTAAAAAACCTACAACTGAATCTTAAATTATTTCGACCATTTTCTGATTAACGGAGAACATCGATATCGGTCTTCATGATATTGATTGTAAAGTGCATCTAGTTTCTTTTCGCACCAATCAAATCCATATTCTCTTCCCCAGCTAATTAATCCTTTGGGATAATTAACTCCTTTTGTCATAGCCAATTCAATATCCTGCTCAGATGCTATTTGTAAATAAAGCGCATCTACAGCTTCATTTATAAGCATTACTAATATTCTTTCAAAAATATCTTTAGCCTTGCCATTTTTTACCCTTTCCATTTTAACTGGCTCATCATTATAATGGTAATAACCCCTACCCGATTTTCTGCCCAACCAACCTGCCTCTGCATATTGCTTTTGAGTAAATGAAGGTTTATAACGAGGATCGAAATAAAATGCCTCAAATACGGATTTTGTTACCGCATAATTTACATCATTACCTATGAAATCCATTAATTCAAATGGCCCCATCCTAAAGCCACCTTGCCTTAGAGACTCATCTATAAAATGGAAGTCTGCAATACCCTCTTCATAAATACGAAGTGCTTCTCCGTAAAAAGGTCTAGCAATTCTATTTACTATAAATCCGGGCGTATCTTTTGCTATAACAGGCGTCTTCTTCCAATCGTTTAACATAGAAATTACATTTTCTAATACTGAAGCGTCTGTCTGTAATGCAGGTATGACCTCAACTAAAGGCATAAGAGGTGCAGGATTAAAAAAATGGACACCAAGAAAACGTCCAGGGTTAATGGAAGATGATGCAAGGTTAGTTACGGACAAGGAAGAGGTGTTAGTGGCTAAAATACAGTCCTCCGTAATGACTTTAGAAAGGGACTTAAAAAGCGTTTTCTTTATTTCGAGGTCTTCTATAATAGCCTCTATCACAAAATCCGCTTTACTGAACTCACTAATTTGGTCTACAACTGTGATGCATTTTAATGTTTGTTCTTTCTCCTCATTTGAAATTCGGTCTTTCTCAATTAGTCGATTTAAAATAGCATCTAATTTGTCTAGAGCACTTTTTACTGTTTCTTTATTTTGATCATAAAGATAAACCTTATAACCTGCCATGGCTGCAACTTGTGCAATACCTGCACCCATAGATCCAGCACCAACAATACCTATATTATCCATTTTTTTCATCATTCTAATTGAATTTAATTCTTGAAATCTTCATAAATCAAATATTTCTTTCTCTTTTGCTTAAATGAAGTTAACTCATTTTGATACGTTTCTATTATTTGATTTGCACTAGCTCCTCCCTTTATAAGGTTCATAAGTTTGTCCGAACCTGCAAGCAAATTAAAAAAGTTATTTTTATTAAAGAATGCGGGGTCATCATTAAAAGTATGGTAAGCATGAATTAACCATTCGAAATTTAACTTTTGTGATCTAAATAAAGAATCTTCAGAAAGTGTACTAAAGTTTGAACCATAGCAAACCTCCCCTTGGTGTTTAGGGTGTTTTGCTCCAAAAGTAGGTTTGGGTGTGAATTCAAATGACATTTGCCTCATGTAAGGTGATCCATAAGCTTGAAATGGGAAAGCCGTTCCCCTTCCAATACTTACGTTCGTGCCTTCAAAAAAGCAGAGGGAAGGATAGAGATACACACTAATCATATTTGGTAAATTTGGAGATGGTGGAACTGGGAGCTTATATTGCGTATTATGATTATAATTATAACATGGGATAATTTCTAATTTACATTTAAGCTTGCCCTGAAGCCATCCCTCACCATTAATCATCTGCGCATACTCTCCGATAGTTAAACCATGAACCACAGGAATAGGATGCATACCCACAAAAGATTTAAATTTTAAATCAAGAATAGGCCCATCCACATAATGCCCGTTAGGATTTGGCCGATCCATAATAACTAGCGGAATTTGATTTTCTGCACAAGCCTCCATAACATAATGTAATGTACTGATGTAGGTATAAAACCTAGCTCCTACGTCTTGTAAATCAAATACCATAGCATCAACATCTTTTAAAAGTTCTTTACTTGGTTTTCGTTTTGCTTTTCCATACAGAGAATAAATTGGCAACCCAGTTTGTAGATCAAATTCATCTTTGACTTTTTCTCCTGCATCATTCTTGCCTCTAAAACCATGCTCTGGAGAAAACACTTTTTGAACCTGTATTCCTTCATTTAATAGCACATCTACCAAATGCTCTCCTCTAACTAATGAAGTTTGATTTGCCACCAATGCTATGTTCTTATTTTTGAGTATGGGCAGGTAAACTTCTAATCTTTCGGATCCTGTAATTACGTTTTTTGACTGCGAGAAAAATATCAGCGTGTGAAGTAATAAAACTAACAAGCATAATTTTTTATGATAATTAAAATGACCATGTTTGTAATTGACTAACTTCATTTTACAAATTAAATAAAAATTGAACGTTGAATTCTTTATAGCAAAAAGAATGCTTCAAAACAAAAAGCATTCCAAAAGCTTTTCCAGCGCTATTGTATTGATTTCATTAATTGGAATTATGCTAGGTGTTTGCGTTATGATTTTAACTATAAGTGTTGCTGTGGGGTTCCAAACGGAAATTAAAAATAAGTTATTGAGCTTTGGAAGCCATATTCAGATTGAATCGCTTTATTTAAATAATAATAATGAAACAAGCCCCATTATTACCCTTCAACACAATATTGATTCATTATCCAATAAAAACGAAATAGATGAGATTTACCCATATGTGCTTAAATCTTCCATAATTCAACATATTGATGGAAACAAAGAAAGTGAAATTTTAGGCATTGTATTAAAAGGTATTTCTGAGGGAAACACAGCATTTTTAAACAAATATGTTATTCAAGGGGTAATACCTCATTATGGATATGAAAATGATTCTATTCTGCTTTCCAGCAACATGATTAAAAAATTAAAGGCTTCTGTTGGGGATAAGATCGGTGCCTTCTTTATTATTAATGGGAAACCCAAACAGCGAAACTATTTTATAAGTGGGATCTATGAAACAGGGCTTGATAAAATTGATGACCAATTTGGGTTCATCGATATAAAACAACTTACTAAACTAAATAAATGGGGGTTAACTATTAAAGCAAAATCCTTATTCACCAGTGACACTACTGTAGAAATTAATTGTTTTACGAAATCGAAAGAAGGTGAAATTTTATATGAATTAGAAAAAGAGAAAATATCTTCACTATCTAATTACGTTATTGACGTTAAAAAGGATACCAATCTTACTCTCGTTGCCTATGAGGTAGATAACTTAAAATCGAACAATTTAATTAGTGTTCCTGATACCCTCGTCTTTCATGTAAATTTTAATGAAAAAATAATTACATACGATAATACAGATGGAAGTGGTAAGTTTTATGCAGGAGGTTACGAAATCACGCTCACTGATTTGGAAAATGATAAAAACACGCTAAATAGCTTAAAATCATATTTTGGCCCGGAATATTTAACACTTTCTATTGAAAAACGATTCGAAGACCTATTTTCTTGGCTAAGTCTAATTTACCAAAATGTATACATTATAATTCTCTTAATGATTGCCGTTGCGATAGTAAACATGTCAACTGCCCTACTTGTTCTAATTGTTGAAAAAACAAAAATGATCGGCATTCTAAAGTCAATTGGAATTTCAAATAAATCACTAATTCGTGTTTTTGTGATTCATGGAGGTATTCTACTTGCCATAGGATTTGCAGCAGGAAATTTGATTGCTTATGGCATCATGTTTTTTCAAAATAAATATCAATTTTTAACACTCCCAAAAGAGAACTATTACATAGATGCAGTACCTATGCACTACCCAATAGGACAGTTTTTAGCACTTAATGGAATTGCCTTCATCATTTGTTTTACTGCTTTGATTTTGCCATCCCTATTAAGCAGCAGGATTTCACCTGTAAAGGCAATTAATTCAGAAATTTAATTTAGTTGAGAAATTGCTGATTTAATTCGATAAACAGCTTCTTTTAATTGCTCCATTGATGCAGCATACGATATTCTAATGCAATTTGGTGAACCAAATGCGTTGCCTGTCACTAAGGCTACTTTAGCTTCTTCAAGTAAAAACAAACAAAGATCATCTGCATTATTTATTGTTTTCCCGTCAAAATGCTGTCCAAATAGCCCACTCACGTCAGGAAATAAATAAAATGCACCATTGGGTTCGTTAATTTTGATGCCTTTAATATTTCTTAGCTCCTTTAACATGAAGTTTCTTCTTTCTAAAAATGCTTCCTTCATTGGTAAAATCACATTAGGACTATAACTTACCGCAGCTAGAGCAGCACGCTGAGAAATACTTGAAGCCCCAGAGGTAAATTGACCTTGAATTTTTGTGCAAGCCTTCGCAATCCATTCTGGAGCACCAATATACCCCAATCTCCAACCCGTCATTGCAAATGACTTTGAGACACCATTTACGGTCACTACTTGCTGATACATATCATCAAAAGCTGCCATTGAAAAATAAGAGTCTGTAAAATTAATATGCTCATAGATCTCATCACTTACCACCACTACAGAACTATGTTGAACTAGCACTTCTGCCAAACTTCTTAACTCTTCTTTAGAATATACACTTCCAGAAGGATTACATGGAGAGCTGTAAATCATCAACTTTGTCTTTTCATTAATAGCATTTTTTAATTGCTCAGCTGTAATTTTAAAATCATTTTCAATAGTGGTTTCTATCGGAACGATTACAGCTCCTGCCATTTTAAAAATCTCTTCATAGCTAACCCAGTATGGAGCCGGGATGATAACTTCATCCCCAGGGTTGATTAAGCTTAAAGCTACATTTGCAATGGATTGTTTTGCACCTGTTGAAACCACAATCTGATTAATATTGTAGGAAATATCATTGTCTCTTTTGAATTTATCACAAATGGCTGTTCTTAGGTCTTCATAGCCATTAACTGCCATGTATTTTGAATAATTTTGATCAATCCCTTCCTTAGCTGATTCTTTAATAAAATCGGGAGTATTAAAATCAGGCTCTCCCAAACTCAGGCTTATTACATCAATGCCTTGAGCTTTTAATTCCCTACTTTTTCTAGCCATGGCAATAGTTGCCGACTCTGACAGATTATTAACTCTTTCTGAAAGAAGATTTTTTGGTGATTTTTTCATGCCGCAAAATTAATTATTTGCTTTGCTTTACCATGTTTTTAGCAAAAAGAAATAAACAGATTATTCACTTTTGTAACATATGATCTATAAATTCGTTTTTAAATTAAAAAGCTGATCATGAAAGATGCCATAATATTACTCATACCACTTGCAGGAATGTTGTTATTAACCTATCTATTGCTACAACATTTCTTTAATAAGCAATTAAAAGAAAATGAAAAAGAGTTAATTAATCACAAGGCAAAAACCTACTTACCACTAAAAATTCAGGCTTATGAAAGAGCTATTTTATTTTTAGAAAGAATTGACCCAAATAACTTAATAATTAGAATTCACAAACCATCCATGAATGCGACTAAACTTCATCTTGAAATTTTGAAACAAATTCGTGAGGAATATAACCACAACATGTCTCAACAAATCTATATAAGTCCTAAATCTTGGGCTGAGCTGATTAAAGGAAAAGAGGAGACTATTCAAATAGCCAATACAGCACTGGGCCAATTGAAAAATGATGCTAATTCTATAGAGTTGAGCACAAAAATCTTTGAGATCATTGCAAAACTACCACACAATCCTGCTGCTAATGCAAGAAAATTGATCATAAACGAATTCCAAAGATCCGTTTTAAAGTAGGTGTTTATTGTGCTATTACTGGTTCAGGCTTTTCTTCCTTTTCAGCAGGTAGATCAACATGTCTTTCAGTAATGATATTCATTTCATCAATTAGATGAGAAGCTCCAGCATATTTATCAATGATAAATAATGTGTATCGAACATCAACCGAAATAGTACGCTGAATATTTGGTTCAAAGTATATATCACCACTCATAGCCTCCCAATTGCCATCAAATGCAGTACCTATTAACTCTCCATGAGCATTAATTACTGGGCTACCAGAATTACCTCCAGTTATATCATTGTTTGATAGAAAACCAACAGGCAATTTACCATCTTCTTTTCTTGCATATGGGCCAAAGTCTTTAGCGTTGTATAAATCTTTTAAACGTTGTGGAACATAAAACTCAT
>CAZJVX010000012.1:0-20153 GCA_964549345.1 uncultured Flavobacteriales bacterium
GCACTGTAAACGCTAGTCATCCCTATTTTTTTTCCTATGATACCAGCCATTATCTTTATTTAATATTTATACTTTAATTTCTACATCTACACCGCTTGGTAGTTCTAATTTCATTAATGCGTCTATTGTTTTAGAAGACGAACTATATATATCCATTAACCTTTTGTAAGCACACAACTGAAACTGCTCTCTAGATTTTTTATTAACATGAGGAGATCTAAGTACAGTGTAAATTCTTTTGTGAGTTGGAAGTGGAATTGGCCCACTAACAACAGCACCAGTTGATTTTACTGTCTTAACAATCTTTTCAGCAGATTTGTCTACTAAGTTGTGATCGTAAGATTTTAATTTAATTCTAATTTTTTGATTCATGCTAAATAAATTATGCCGTTACAACTCCTTTTGATTTTGCTATAACATCTTCTGAAATATTTTTAGGGGCTTCCGCGTAATGTGAAAATTCCATACTTGATGTTGCTCTTCCTGAGGTTATCGTTCTAAGTTGGGTTACGTATCCAAACATTTCTGAAAGAGGGACTTTGGCTTTTACAACCTTGGATCCAGCCCTGTCATCCATTCCTTCGATTAAACCTCTTCTTCTGTTAAGATCACCTACTACATCACCCATGTTTTCTTCTGGAGTTACTACTTCAATTTTCATCATAGGTTCTAAAATAATTGGATTACATTTGGGTAGTGCAGCCCTGTAAGCCATTTTAGCACACAATTCGAACGAAAGTGAATCTGAATCCACAGCATGGAAAGAACCATCGGTTAATGTTACTTTCATGTTATCAACCGGGTAACCAGCAAGAACACCGTTATTCATTGCATCTTTAAATCCTTTTTCAACAGAAGGAATATATTCTTTAGGAATGTTTCCGCCCTTAATTAGATTCTCAAAAATTAAACCTGGGTTTTCGGCATCACCTGGCTCGATAGAAAACACAATATCAGCAAACTTACCTCTACCACCAGACTGCTTTTTGTAAACTTCTCTGTGATCTGCACCAGCACTTATGGCCTCTTTGTAAGCTACTTGTGGAGCACCTTGGTTGCATTCAACTTTGAATTCTCTTCTCAATCTATCAATAATGATATCTAAGTGAAGCTCACCCATACCTGAAATAATGGTTTGACCAGAATCTTCGTCTGTTTTAACTTGGAAAGTTGGATCTTCTTCAGCCAGTTTTGAAAGAGCTAGTCCAAGCTTATCTACATCAGATTGCGTCTTTGGTTCAATAGCTAGACCAATTACTGGATCGGGAAAATCCATAGATTCCAACACGATGTGACTTTTCTCATCACATAATGTATCCCCTGTTTTAATATCTTTAAAACCAACCAAAGCACCGATATCACCAGCATCTAAAGAAGGAATTTGATTTTGCTTGTTAGCATGCATTTGGAAAATTCTAGAAATTCTTTCCTTCTTACCAGTTCTAGTATTGAAAACATAAGAACCTGAATTTAATTGCCCAGAATACGCTCTTGTAAAGCATAACCTACCCACAAATGGATCAGTTGCAATTTTAAATGCTAAAGAACTGAATGGTTCACTAACAGAAGGCTGTCTGCTAGCCTCTTCTCCAGTATCAGGATTAGTTCCAGTGATAGCTTCTATGTCTAGTGGTGATGGCAGTATTTCCATTACCATATCCAGCATAGCTTGAACACCCTTGTTTTTAAATGCTGACCCACACATCATTGGTACAACTTTACCGGAAATTGTGGCTTCTCTCAGACAATCTAAAATTTCTCTTTCAGTTATAGTTTCTGGAGCATCGAAATATTTCTCCATCAAGGTTTCAGATTCGTCAAATTCAGCTACTGCCTCGAGAAGTTTTTCTCTTAGCTCAGTAGCTTCATCTAGGATGTCGGCAGGGATTTCCACTTCTTTGAAGCTCATTCCATGGTCATCTTCATTCCATACAATACCTTTAAAGTTTATTAAATCAACAACACCTTTAAAATCGTCTTCTGAACCAATATTTATTTGTAATGGAAGAGCATGGCTTCCAAGCATTTCTTTAACTTGCTTACACACGTTTAAAAAATCAGCGCCCTGACGATCCATCTTATTAACGAATCCTATTCTTGGAACATTGTAGTTGTTAGCCAGTCTCCAGTTCGTTTCTGATTGTGGTTCTACTCCATCAACAGCGCTAAACAAGAATACCAAACCGTCAAGGACCCTCAAAGATCTATTAACTTCTACTGTAAAATCAACGTGTCCAGGAGTATCTATAATATTTACATGATAATCTTGATTTCTGTAATTCCAATTAAGAGTAGTTGCAGCTGAGGTTATGGTGATACCCCTTTCTTGTTCCTGTTCCATCCAATCCATGGTGGCTGCACCATCATGTACCTCACCTATCTTGTGGTTAATGCCTCCATAATACAGAATTCTTTCTGTAGTAGTTGTTTTACCTGCATCGATGTGAGCAGCTATACCAATATTTCTTGTAAATTTTAAATCCCTAGCCATTACTTAAAACCTAAAATGTGAAAATGCTTTGTTTGCTTCAGCCATCCTGTGAGTGTCTTCTTTCTTTTTAAATGCACCGCCTTCTTCCTTTGACGCAGCAATAATCTCTCCAGCTAATTTCTCACTCATTGTCTTTTCATTTCGTGACTGAGCGTATTTTATTAGCCATTTAACTGCTAGAGATTTTCTTCTGCTTTCTCTAACTGGAGTCGGAATTTGAAAAGTGGCACCACCAACTCTTCTACTTTTTACTTCAACTGCAGGGGTAATATTTTCTATAGCTTTTTTCCAAATATCTAATCCGTTCTCCTCCGTCTTTTGTGAAACAATTTCAATAGAATCATAGAAAATATTGAAGGCAATATTTTTTTTACCATCTATCATTAAGTTGTTGACAAACTTAGTTACTTCAACTTCCTTAAATTTAGGATCTGGGAGTATAATGTTCTTTTTTGCTGTTCTTCTTCTCATTTCTCTATAATATCTTTATTTCTTTTTGGGTCTTTTAGTACCGTATTTAGACCTTCTTTGCGATCTACCCTCAACACCCGCAGTATCTAGTGCACCTCTAACTATATGATATCTAACTCCTGGTAAATCTTTAACTCTACCTCCCCTTACTAATACTATACTATGTTCTTGTAAGTTGTGGCCTTCACCTCCAATATAAGCATTGACTTCTTTGCCGTTAGTTAACCTTACTCTAGCTACTTTTCTCATAGCTGAGTTTGGTTTTTTAGGTGTAGTTGTATAAACCCTTACACAAACACCTCTTTTTTGGGGACAAGAACTTAGAGCAATTGATTTACTAACTTTTACTTTTGATTGTCTTCCTTTTCTTACTAACTGTTGTATAGTAGGCATTTCTTCTGTTAATTAAATTTTGGGTTGCAAAGGTAGAAGAATAAATTTACAATCCAATACTAATTGCCTTTTTTTGACGGTTTTAAACAAGCATTAGTGAATTAATTTTTTTACAGTGTATAACCAACCTAAATCCAGCGTGTTGTATATCAAATTTTAAAAGAGAAATTCGACATGAAAATTTTTAGTGCATTTTAATTTCTATTTTTGATTTAATGAATGTTTTAGAAGGTTTAAATAAGGCTCAGATTCAGGCTGTTCAGTCAGATGGAGGACCTATGATGGTGATTGCTGGTGCAGGATCTGGAAAGACAAAAGTACTTACCCACAGAATCGCATATCTAATAGAAAACGGTGTAGATCCCTTTAATATTCTAGCCCTAACCTTCACTAACAAAGCCGCTAGGGAGATGAAAGATAGAATTGGGGCAATGGTTGGCCCAGGCGATGCTAAAAACATCTGGATGGGGACGTTTCATTCCATATTTGCCAGAATATTAAGGATGGAACATGAAAAAATCGGTTATCCATCAAACTTTACAATTTACGATACACAAGATTCAAAAAGTGTATTAAAATCGATTGTAAAAGAAATGTCTCTTGATGATAAAATCTATAAACCTGGTATTTTGTTAAACAGAATATCAGGCGCAAAAAACAGCTTAATTAGCGAAACGGAATACAACAATAATGTAGACATACAAGCAACAGACCGTTCATCTGGAAGGCCTAAAATTGGAGATATTTATGTTAAATACCAACAAAAAAATTTCAGATCATCCGCAATGGATTTTGATGATTTACTTTTTAAAACCAATATTCTACTAAAACAATACCCCGAAGTATTATACAAGTACCAAGAAAAATTTAAATTTATACTTGTAGATGAATACCAAGACACTAATCATGCTCAGTATTTAATCATAAAATCACTTGCAGCTAGATTTGAAAATATTTGTGTAGTTGGAGACGATGCGCAATCTATCTACTCTTTTAGAGGTGCAAATATTCAAAACATCCTAAACTTTAGGCGTGATTACCCAGACTACAAACTATTCAAACTTGAACAAAATTACAGATCTACAAAAAATATTGTTGAGGCAGCAAACAGCATTATTAGAATAAACAAAGAACAAATTAAAAAAGAAGTATGGACAGCAAATAACTCAGGTGAAAAAATTAATGTATTAAAAAGTCAATCTGATAATGAAGAAGGAAAACTAGTTGCTAACGACATATTTGAAAAATCAAACTCAATTAATGACACTTTCAATAATTTTGCTATTCTGTATCGGACTAATGCACAATCTCGATCTTTTGAAGAGGCCTTGAGGAAGTTAAATCTTCCTTACAAAATTTACGGGGGTTTATCATTCTATCAAAGAAAAGAAATCAAAGATCTAATAGCTTATTTTAGACTTTCAGCAAATTTAAATGACGAAGAATCTTTAAAAAGGATTATAAATTACCCCAAAAGAGGAATTGGACAAACTACAATTAATAAAGCTGTCGCATGCGCTAATAACAACAACATATCTCTTTGGAGTGTACTGCTTAATCCAGAACTGTACAATTTTGAAGTTAACTCAGGAACAAGAATAAAAATAAACAACTTTACAAGTTTTATTCAAAATTATAATTCAAGAATCTTTAATTCCGATGCATATGAACTAAGTCTAGAAATTGCAAAAAGTACTGGTATATTAAAAGACTTAAGTAATGACCGAACACCTGAAGGAATAGTGAGATACGAAAACATACAAGAATTACTTAACGGAATTCAAGAATTTTCTAAAAATTCAAGTGAAGAAAATCTAATAACTCTAGGAGACTTTCTTGTTGATGTTGCTCTGTTAACGGATGCTGACAATGAAAAAGAAGAAGACAAAAATAAAGTCTCTTTAATGACAATTCACGCTGCAAAAGGATTGGAATTTAAACACGTATACGTTGTAGGGCTAGAGGAAGATTTATTTCCTTCCATGTTGTCTAAAAATTCAAGAAGCGATCTTGAAGAAGAAAGAAGGCTATTTTATGTTGCTCTCACAAGAGCAAAAGTGAAAGCAACTCTATCTTTTGCGGTCAATCGATTTAGATGGGGAAATTTAATTCAATGTGAACCTAGTCGATTTTTAGATGAAATCGACCCGAGTTACTTGAAAAACGTTTCATCTAAGCCTGAAAGTTCATTTATTCATTCTAATCACGGTTCTCCATTAAAAAATAAGTTTTTTAGTAAACCCCATAGATTAAAAAAGGTATCTAATATTGTAGAAAAATTAGATGACGATAATGATCAAAATACAAATGAATTAAAGATAGGAGACGAAGTTCAACATGAACGATTTGGAAAAGGTAAGGTCATAGAATTAAATGGGGATTTTCCTAACACAAAAGCAACTGTATTTTTTGCTTCAGCTGGACAAAAACAATTGCTCTTAAAGTTTGCTAAACTTCAATTAATAAAAAATTAATTGAATAAGTCGGCAATTTTGCTACTTTTGGATGAATTTTCACACCAAATTTACTTATGGAAAAAACGCTTGAATTAGCCTATAACACGGATAATAATAATTTAATTATTCCAGAATACGGAAGAAATGTACACCGAATGGTTCAACATGCTATGACTATTTCTGATAAGAATGAAAGAAATAAATGTGCAGAAACTATAGTTAAGGTAATGGATTTAATCAATCCGAATTCCAAAAAAAATAGCAATTCTGAAGAATATCAACAAAAACTATGGTCACAATTGTTCATCATTTCAAATTTTCAACTTGATGTTGACTCGCCCTATGGATCACCAAAAATAGATAAGTATAAATCAAGACCCGAGTCAGTTCCTTATCCAAGTAATGATATAAAATATGGCCATTATGGAAAGATAATGGAAGATATGATAAAAGCAGCTGCCAAATTAGAAGACAGCGAAAATAGATCGAAGCTAATAAAACACATCGCTAATTTACTTAAAACTTCTTATTTACAATGGAACAGAGATTCAGTTAGTGACAGCCTTATCATTAAACAATTAGAAGAGCTTTCAAATGGCAAGTTAACAGTGTCGTCTGATGATTTAAGAGAAACTAACGACATTGTAAGGGGATTCAAAAAGAAAAAAACATCTAAGAATTACTCAAAAAATAAAAACAGACGAAAAGATCATGGGCGCTTTTGAAATAATCGGAGGTAAAAAGCTGAAAGGAGAAATCACTCCTCAAGGCGCCAAAAATGAAGCATTACAGGTTATTAACGCAGTTCTGCTCACTTCAGAAAAAGTGATCATCAATAATATTCCAGATATAGTTGATGTTAATAAACTTATTGATTTATTATCTACTCTTGGCGTAAAAACAGAAAAAATAGGTCAAGGATCTTATTCGTTTCAAGCTGATGAAATAGACGTTGACTTCATGACATCTGATGAATACAAGATTAAAGGTTCAAGTTTGAGAGGTTCTATCATGGTAGTTGGCCCTTTATTGGCTCGTTTTGGTAAGGGTTACATTCCAAAACCAGGGGGAGACAAGATTGGAAGAAGAAGACTAGACACTCATTTCATCGGATTTCAAAATTTAGGGGCAAAATTTGAATACAATAATGATACTAACTTCTACAAGGCATATGCTCCTAACGGTTTGAAAGGAACTTACATGTTACTAGATGAAGCATCTGTAACAGGAACTGCAAATATCATTATGGCAGCTGTATTAGCTGAAGGAGAAACTACCATATATAATGCAGCATGCGAACCCTATATCCAACAACTTTCTGAAATGTTAAATAAAATGGGAGCAAATATTTCTGGAATAGGGTCTAATAAATTAATTATTAATGGGGTAAATGAACTTAAAGGATGTGAGCATACCATATTACCAGATATGATAGAAATTGGGAGTTTCATTGGTTTAGCCGCCATGACTCAATCTGAAATTACTATAAAAAATGTAGCTTTTGATAAGCTAGGGGTTATTCCTAATATATTTAGGAAACTAGGTATAAAATTGGAAAAAAGAAATGATGATATATATATTCCAGCTCAAGAAAGCTATGAAATTGAATCTTTTATAGACGGTTCTATCATGACCATATCTGACCACCCCTGGCCCGGATTCACACCTGATTTACTAAGCATTGTTTTAGTAGTTGCTACTCAAGCAAGAGGCAGTGTGCTCATTCATCAAAAAATGTTTGAAAGCAGGTTGTTTTTCGTAGATAAATTAATTGACATGGGTGCACAGATCATATTATGTGACCCACATAGAGCAACTGTAATCGGGTTAGATAGAAAAACTCCTCTAAAAGGTATTAAGATGACCTCACCCGACATCAGGGCTGGTGTATCTTTGCTTATTGCAGCTCTATCCGCAAGTGGTAAAAGTACAGTTCTAAATATTGAACAAATTGACAGAGGTTATGAAAACATTGAAGATAGACTCCGCTCCCTAGGCGCTAACATTAAAAGAATATCATAAACTGGAACAATTTTTGATCAACTCTGAACATGACACGAACTTTATATATAACACTGATAGGGATTTTATTTAGTTTTACTTTTTCTACAGATTTTAATAAGCCCAATAATGGACAAGACGTTACGGGGATTAATATTGGAAATAAAGCCCCAGAATTAGACTTTAAAGACCCTGATGGTAACAACATTAAATTATCATCTCTTAAGGGGAATATTGTATTAATTGATTTTTGGGCTTCTTGGTGTTTTCCCTGCAGAAGAGAAAATCCAAATATCGTTTCTGCTTACAATAAATATTCAAAAAGTAAATTTAAAAATGCAAAGGGATTTAAAATATATAGTGTATCGCTAGATAAGTCAAAAGAAGCCTGGATTAAAGCTATTGAGCAGGACAAACTAACATGGAAAGAACATGTCAGCGACCTCAAAGGATGGGGAAGTCAAGGAGCTGGAATTTACGGAGTTAGAGGAATTCCCACAAATTTTCTATTAAATGCAGATGGGAAAATCATAGCTAAAAATCTTAGAGGAATAGCCCTTCACAAAGAACTTGACAAATTAGTTAAGTCACTATAACCAAGATAATTACAATTTGTCAGCATTTTATTGATTTTTATGACACATTGTCTAATATCATGAATGTGGTTCATAATTTGATAAGGCTTAATCATATTTTATTTTTAATAAATAATGAAAACAAATAAGAAGGATAAAACAGCTTCTAAATCAAAGAAGAATAAGCCAGAGGATAAGAAAGTTGAAAAAAACAGTTCTGAAAATGAAATTCAAAAAGAAGATCAGGACTTTAAAGAGAAATATATTCGACTATACTCTGAATATGAAAATTACAGAAAGAGAACAGCAAAGGAGAAAATTGATCTCATTACGAATGCTAGTGAAAATGTAATTAAGGAACTTCTTCCCATTTTAGATGATTTTGAACGAGCAATAGATAACAATAAAAATGTTGAAGATGCAAGTGTCTTAAAAGAAGGTTTTGACTTAATATATAGCAAAATGCATAAAGGATTGATAAATCAAGGATTAAAGCCAATGGAAGCAAATGGAAAGGATTTTGACTCCGAGATCCATGAAGCTATTACTAAAATTCCAGCTCCTAATGAAAAGCTTAAAGGTAAAGTGGTTGATGTAATCGAAAAGGGATACCAAATTAATGAGAAGGTAATTCGATACGCCAAAGTTGTAGTTGGTGAATAAATAAACTGTTGTGAGTAAAAGAGACTATTACGACATATTAGGTGTTTCAAAAGGATCAAGTGAATCCGAAATAAAAAAAGCATATAGAAAGCTTGCATTAAAATACCATCCCGATAAAAACCCTGGTAATAATGAAGCTGAAGCCAGATTTAAAGAAGCTGCTGAAGCTTATGAAGTGCTTAGTAATAATCAAAAGAGACAACAATATGATCAATTTGGCCATGCCGCTTTTGAAGGTGGGCAAGGAGGTTTTGGTGGTGGTATGTCAATGGATGATATTTTTGATCATTTTGGAGATATTTTTGGATCTGCTTTTGGAGGGGGGGGATTTGGAAGAAGAGGAGGAGGAAGGGTTAGAAAAGGCTCAAACCTTAGGGTGAAATTAAGATTAAGTTTAGAAGACATTGTCAATGGTGTTCAGAAAAAAATCAAAGTAAACAAATTAGTTCAGGCTAAAGGTGTTGAGTTCACTAACTGTTCAAGTTGTCGTGGTACAGGGCAAGTTACGAGAGTAACCAATACCATATTGGGGGCCATGCAAACATCTTCTACTTGTCCAACGTGTAAAGGTTCTGGTCAAATAATCGGAAATCGACCTCCCGGTGTCGATGCTTCAGGCTTAGAAAAAAAAGAAACCATTATCGAAATTGACATTCCAGCTGGTGTAGAACATGGAATGCAACTTAGCATGCAAGGAAAGGGTAATGAAGCACCAGGTGGAGGAGTGTCAGGTGATCTGATCGTAGCCATTGAAGAAATTGAACATGACCATTTAGTGAGGAATGGTAAAGATTTATTATATCAACTTGGCATATCTTTTACTGAAGCTACTCTTGGTACATCCATAGAAATACCCATGGTTACGGGTAAGGCAAAAATAAAAATACCTCCCGGTACTCAAAGTGGAAAAAACTTGAGATTACGATCAAAAGGGATTCCTGATATTAACGGATATGGTAGAGGAGATATGATTGTAAACATTCAAATATGGACTCCTCAAAAACTAACTAAAGAAGAAAAAGAATTGTTGGTAAAGTTGAATGAAAGTGATAATTTCAGACCTAAATCTAATCAAACAAAAAACTTCTTTGATAGAATGAAGAATCACTTCTCATAACCTAACCATCTCGATGCCTAGACAAAATATAATTCAAGTTGAAGACATTCATAAATCTTATGGGAATTATAAAGCGCTAGAAGACATCAATATTAAAGTTAAAAAAGGCTCAATATTCGGATTATTGGGACCAAATGGGGCTGGCAAAACCTCTTTAATCAGAATCATTAATCAGATTATTGCACCAGACAGAGGAACAATAAAAATTAATGGGAATATTTTAGAAAAGAAACACGTTTATCAAATTGGCTATCTTCCAGAGGAAAGAGGATTGTATAAGAAAATGAAAGTGGGTGAACAAGCCATTTACTTAGCACAACTAAAGGGTATAAATAAAATTGAAGCCAAAAAAAGAGTGAAATTTTGGTTAGAAAAGTTTAATATTGAAAACTGGTGGAATAAGAAAATCGAAGATTTATCTAAAGGAATGGCGCAGAAAATTCAATTCATCACTACCATCCTTCACGAACCAGAGCTATTAATTCTTGATGAACCATTTAGCGGTTTAGACCCAACTAATAGCGAATTGATTAAAAAAGAAATTTTAGACCTTAAAAAAGGAAAATCAACCATCATCTTAAGTACTCACAACATGAATTCTGTAGAAGAGATTTGTGATGAAGCTGCAATAATTAATAAATCGAAGAAAATTCTTGATGGTAAAATTGATGAACTAAAAAATGAATATAGCACAAATAGGTGGAAGATTTGTTACATAGGGAATAAAATGTCATTCACAAATGCCGTTTGGGGAGGATGGAAATTAGAGAGCCACCATTCGCTTGAAAATGGAACTCATATTGCAGAAATTGAATTGCTGGAACAATCAAAAATAAGCGACTTTATTAAAGGAATCGTAGGTCATGTCGAAATACAAGAAGTCATGAGAAAAACACCAAGCATGCAAGATGTGTTCCTAAATGTGGTGAGTAATGAGTGAAATTTGGTTAATCATAAAACGGGAGTACTGGACTAGGATTAGGAAAAAGACCTTTATAATAATGAGTTTCCTAGGGCCATTATTAATCGTAGGCTTTATAGGATTGACTGCTGTTCTTTCGAAAGGGAAAAAAAATAGTTATGAAATTATTGTTTTCGATGAAGCAAAACTGTTTGATGGAGTACTAAGAAATAATGAAAAATATCATCTAAGGTGGGCTCCAGAAGATAAAAACTACAATCAAGTTCAAGAAATTTTTAAAGCCGATGAAAATCTAGATCTACTATTATACTTGCCGTCCAACCTAATTAAGACTAATTCAATGACAGCAAAATGCTTATACAAAGCTATACCTTCCTCTTCTGCGCAGAAACACTTAACAAGTATAATTAATGAAGCCATTGAATTGTATAGAGTAAATCAAAATCAAATTAATATTGAGACATACAAGGCCATTAAGACCCGTGTTAACCTTGATATTATTGATGTGGAAGATCCAGAAAATAAGAACATACAGCGAAAGGGAATTGTTGGTTTTGTATTTGCTTTTTTCATCTACTTTTTCATTCTCATGTATTCTGTCCAAGTCATGAGAGGGGTAATTGAAGAAAAAACAAGTAGAATTATAGAAATAATTATTTCTTCTGTTTCTAGCTTTAAATTAATGATAGCTAAAATTATTGGTGTAGGGTTGGTAGGATTTACACAATTCTTTATTTGGATTTTTGTTATTACTGTAACTTCAGTGCTGTTAATAAACAGTCTTGTCCCAGATATCTACTCATCAACATTACAAAGTCAAAATCCATTAACAGTAAATGCAGGGGAATCGGCTCAAATCATTGAATTTTTACTTTACAAAATTCACTGGCCGAGTATGTTTATTTTTTTTGGTGTTTATTTTATTGGCGGTTATCTTTTATATGCTGGGATGATGGCAGCAATTGGCGCGGCAGTTGACGAAGAAACTGATACACAGCAATTTTTAATTCCACTTACCATACCTATGATTTTTGCCTTATCCATGATTTCATCAGTTATAGATGACCCTTCTTCTTCGCTTTCGTTTTGGTTGAGTGAAATTCCTTTCACCTCACCTGTTATCATGTTAGTTAGGATAGCCATGGGAATTGGACCAAGTAGCGTAGAGGCTTGGGAAATAATATTAAGTGTTGGACTTCTATTTATTACCTTTATTTTAACCACATGGCTTTCCAGTAAAATTTATGCACATGGGATTTTATCATTTGGAAAGAAAGCATCATATAAAGAACTTTTTAAATGGCTTAAATCATGAAAAAAATCTTAATCATTGACGATGAAAGGGCAATAAGGTCTACCTTAAAAGAAATACTTGAATTTGAAAAATATGAGGTAGATGACGCTGAAGACGGAAAAGCGGGTTTAAAATATTTAGAATCTAAAAGCTATGACCTTATTTTTTGTGATATCAAGATGCCAAAAATGGATGGTATAGAATTTCTTGAATGTAAAATGAAATCTGAATCATATTGTCCTATTATTATGATTAGCGGTCACGGAAATATAGAAACAGCCGTTCAAGCCCTTAAAAAAGGTGCATATGACTACATCGAAAAACCACTTGACTTAAACAGGGTACTCGTAGCCGTTAGAAATGCGTTAGAGAACAACTCTATAGTGGAAGAGAATAAAACTTTAAAACGGAAAATAAAAAGTCAAAATTCAAGTACAATTATTGGAAAAAGCAAAGCCATATCCTCTATTATTGAGATAATTGATAAGGTTGCGCCAACAGATGCACGAGTACTTATTACGGGAGCTAATGGAAGTGGAAAAGAACTTGTAGCAAAACAGCTTCATGAAAAAAGTAATCGTTCAAAAGCTGAATTTGTGGAGGTAAATTGTGCCGCAATTCCTTCCGAACTAATTGAAAGCGAGTTATTTGGTCACGAAAAAGGTTCTTTTACTTCAGCTCATAAACAAAAATCAGGAAAGTTTGAACAAGCCAGCGGAGGTACTTTGTTCTTAGATGAAATTGGTGATATGAGTGCATCAGCTCAAGCCAAAGTATTAAGAGCACTACAGGAAAATAAAGTAACTCGTGTAGGAGGAAACAAAGAAATCAAAATTGACACTAGAATTGTGGCTGCTACCAACAAGGATTTAAGAAAAGAGATAAATAATGGAAATTTCCGAGAAGACCTTTATCACAGATTAAACGTTATTCCTATACATGTACCATCACTTAGCGAACGGATAGACGATATTCCAATATTAACCGACTTTTTTTTAGTACAAATATGTAAAGAACAAGGAATTGCTAAAAAAGAAATAAAGGCTGATGCTTTAGACGCGTTAAAAGAAATAAATTGGACAGGAAATATTAGGGAACTAAAAAATATAATTGAAAGACTAATTATTCTGTCAGGTAATGAAATTACTAAGAATGATGTTAGTCTTTATTGTAGTCGCTAGTTTAAAAGTGTTTTAGCCTTTTCTTTTATTAAAGTTAACCCTTTTACATCACTTCCTCCTGCAGTAGCAAAAAAAGCTTGACCTCCACCGCCACCTTTAATCAGCTTAGAGAGGTCTCTAATAAATTGACCTGCATTCCATTGCATTTCCTCTACTAAATCATCGGATATCATCAAAGATATCAATGGTTTTTCGTTCTTATCACTAGTTAACAAGAGCACTGTTTTTTCATGCTTAGCTTTTATTTGGAAACTGATTTGTTTCATCTCATCAGCTGTTAATTGAGTATTTAAATACATCAACGTGTAACGCCCCATATCTTCTGCACTTTCTACAATATTTAATTTTATTTGTTTTACAGCTGCCTTTCTATTTTCCTCAATTATTTTATTGAGCTCTGAATTTTTAAACTGAAGGCTTTTTACCGCTTCTAAAATATCCGTTGGCTGTTTTAAGATGTCACTAATATTTTTAAGTGTAGTCAGTTTTTGATTTATGTAAAAGTCAGCCTCTTCTCCAGTAAAAGCTTCAATTCTTCTAATTCCAGATGAAATTGAACCTTCAGAAACAATTCTAAATTGGCCTATTTGAGAAGTCAAATTCACATGTATTCCACCGCAAAGCTCAATGGATTCTCCAAATTGTATAGTCCTAACGGAGTCTCCATATTTCTCCCCAAAAAGCATCATAGCTCCTTTTTCTTTAGCTAATAATAATGGAACATTTCTTTCTTCAATTAGTGGATGACCGTTTCTTATTTCATTATTTACTAATTTTTCAATCTCATCCAATTCTTCTTCACTTAATTTGGCATAGTGAGAAAAATCAAATCTTAAATATTTCTTATTTACTAAAGATCCCTTTTGTTCTACATGATTTCCTAAAATTTTTCTCAATGCAAAATGAAGCAGATGGGTTGCACTATGATTTTTGGCTGAATTCATCCTTGCATTCTCGTCCACTTGAGCAATAAATTCTGAATCTATATTTTTAGGCAGTTCTTTAGTAAAATGAACTATTACTCCATTCTCTTTTTTTGTGTCTGTGATATTTATCTTTTCGTTTTTACTCACTAATAATCCAGTATCACCAACCTGACCTCCACCTTCAGGGTAAAATGGAGTGAGATTAAAAATAAGTTGATAATAATTAACCTTTTTAATTTTAACTGTTCTGTATTGGGTGATTTTCACAGCTGCTTTTATATGGTCATAACCAATAAATTCCTGTATATCGTCTTCTCTGATCTTAGTCCAGTCCCCTATATCTTTCTGCGCATCAGATTTTGATCTTGCTCTTTGTTCTTCCAAACACCGATCAAACTCATTTTCATCTATTGAAAAATTATTTTCTGAAGCTATTAATCGGGTTAAATCAATCGGAAATCCAAAACTGTCGTACAACTCAAAACATTGTTTTCCAGAAATTTCCTGAACCTTATTTAGTTTACACTGATCAAGTATCTCTTCGATTCGTTTTACACCTGAACTTAACGTTTTAAAAAAAGAAGACTCTTCTTCAAAAATGATTTTAGATATGAATTCTTTTTGAGCATCTAATTCTTTATAGTGACCATCAAAGGATAAAACTAATTCATCTAAGAGTTGATTAATAAATGGTGTTTTAAAATTCAAAAACTGATATCCGTATCGAATTGCTCTTCTGAGAATTCTTCTTATTACGTAACCCGCTCCAGTATTAGATGGTAGTTGACCATCGGCTATGGAAAATGACACTGCTCTCAAATGATCAACTACTACTCTAAAAGCTATTGATACTTTATCATCTCCACCTAAATATTCCATTTTTGACAACTCTTCTAATTTACCAATTATAGGAGCAAATACATCAGTGTCATAATTGCTATTTTTATTTTGAAGAACACGACAGAGTCGCTCAAATCCCATGCCTGTATCAACATGTTTATGTTCAAGAGGTTCAAGAATTCCTGCAGCATTTCTATTGAATTCCATAAATACTAAATTCCATATTTCTATTACCTGCGGATGGTCTTCATTAACTAACTGTAACCCATCAACTTTTGATTTTTCATCTTCATTTCTTAAATCAATATGTATTTCAGAGCATGGACCGCATGGTCCTTGACTTCCCATTTCCCAGAAATTATTTTTTTTTCCGCATT
The DNA here is from genome assembly GCA_964549345.1 of uncultured Flavobacteriales bacterium. Lineage (GTDB taxonomy): Bacteria > Bacteroidota > Bacteroidia > Flavobacteriales_D > Parvicellaceae. The sequence goes on from CAZJVX010000012.1 coordinate 15,708, forward strand.
TAATAATTCTATTTTTTGGAACATAATTTTCCCAGATTGTAAAAGAATCGTTATCAAACGTAGTTCCATCTTTTTTATCTCCCTCAAAAACAGTGACATAAAGTAGATTCGGATCAATTTTAAATACATCAGTCAGTAGTTCCCAGGACCAATTGATGGCTTCCTCTTTAAAGTAATTTCCAAATGACCAATTACCTAACATCTCAAACATGGTATGATGATACGTATCCACACCAACTTCCTCTAAATCATTATGTTTTCCCGAAACCCTTAGGCATTTTTGACTGTTCGCAACACGATTATGTTTTGGACGATCAAAACCTAAAAAAATATCCTTAAACTGATTCATACCTGCATTGGTGAACATTAATGTAGGGTCATCCTTAAGCACCATTGGAGCTGATGATTCGATAAAATGGTCTTTATCCTTAAAGAATTTAGTAAAAGCTTTTCTTATTTCTATAGACTTCATCAACCTTGTTTGATCTAATTTAATTATTTCAAATTTTATTTTTACGTTTTTAATTATATTTAAAACGATGCAAATTAATCTAATTTATTTGAGATTCAACCTGAAAAAGATTAAAATTCTAAGTCTTCTTTCTCTTTTTATTGGCACTTCAATTTTAGCCATTTCTCAAAAAATTGAACTGATTAACCCCACATTTCTTGGAAATGAACGAAGAAACTATTACGGTAACAAACCTCCAGATACACTCCATTTGATTTGGAAACATTATTTAGGTGAAGGAAAGACTACTATTTCTAAAAATATAGAAGATCAAATTTGGGCAGGAGCTGGATGGACTGGACAACCTTTATTATATAAAGAAAATGATAGTTTATTTCTAATTCAAGGTTCGTTAGATCACCATTTAAAAAAGATTAATGCCTCAAATGGAAATTTAATTTGGCAATATCGATTTGATGATGCAATAAAAGGAACAGGTACCATTTGGCATAATGAAAAAGCAAAAAATAAAGTGCACGAACTTATCATTTTTCAAGGCAGTAAATTAGGGTATGGTAAAAACATTAATACAAAACATATTCCTAGTTTTAGAGCTATTTCTTTAGTTGACGGATCAGAAATTTGGCGATTTGATGTAAAGAAGACTAAGAGCTACAGTCGAGATGTAGATGGTTCACCCCTTATCATTGAAGACACACTTTACATTGGACTTGAAAATGGATTATTAGCCGCCATAGATCCTGATCCTGATCATGTTCAATATGTTGATAGTATGTTTCAACCACCCATATTACATGAACACAAACTATTTACAAAACAAGATATAATTGAGCATAAAAATAATCTTGTAACAGAATCATCTCCGTCCAAACTAGGCAAACACCTATTCATAGCTAGTGGATCTGGACATATTTACGGATATAACTTTTTAAAAGACACCATTGATTGGGAATTTCATGTGGGTTCTGATATTGATGGCAGCGCCATAATTACAGATGATAGTTGTATAATTTCAACTATTGAAAAACAATATATTATTGGAAGGGGAGGTGTCTTTAAATTTAATCCTAAAAAATACGGAATAGAAAGCGTTGAATGGTTCTTCCCAGTAGAAAACAACGAAAAGGGCAGCTGGGAAGGCGGTATTGTTGGAAGTGCAGCTGTAAGTGATTTTTATGAAAAAAGTTCCCAATTGGCTGCATTTGTTAGTGTAAAAGGGAATTTGTATTTAATTAATCATAAAATAATTGATCAGGAAATTACCAATTTAGGGCCAAATGAAAAATATCGTTATCCTTCTCCATTACTACTAGATAAAATAAACATTGGTCCCTCCATAAGCACTCCGCTTATAATCCATGATAAGCTGATTGTTGCTGGCTATCAGGGATTAAAATTATTTAAAATTACAACTGATCAAAAATTGGAATTATTAGCCTCTTACAATACAGCATTCGAGGCTACACCTTTTGTATATGATGAAAAAATTTACGTAGCTTCTAGAGATGGATATTTATACTGTTTTGGTAATTAAAGTTAATATGTTGATTTATGATAGATAGACAACTAATCGAATTCGTTAAAATTTGATACTTTTGAATTATAATAAGCTTTGAAAAATATAAATTATAAATACAACCCCGACACGCTTGAATATGAAGAAGTAAAATTAACTCTGTGGGACAGAACCAAGAAGCTCTCCTACTACCTTATAGCGTCAGTTGTATTTTCCTTCTTAATTCTTTCCATTGCGTTTTACAACATAAGAAATTATATACAAAAAGAAGCGGCCAAGGAAAATCAAAGCTTAAGACAAGAAATTTCCTCCTTCAATAAGGACTTAAGTCTAATACTTGAAGTTCTTGGTGATATTCAACTAAGAGATGATAATATTTATCGCGCTATTTTTGAAACTGACCCATACCCTGACTACAAAAGACAATTAGGTACAGGGGGTAATTCCATGAAATATAAAAAGTATGAAAATATGGAGTATGGAGATCTCGTCATTGAAATATCTAAAAAAATTGAACTCATTGAAAAAAAGCTCGCATCTCAATCAAAGTCATTTGATGAAGTATTTGATTTGACTAAAGAAAAACAAAAGATGATCAAATCTATTCCTAGCATACAGCCTGTATCAAATCGAGATTTAACAAGAATTGCATCAGGATTTGGATTACGAATGCACCCTATTTACAAAATTATCAAAATGCATAAAGGAATGGATTTTACTGCCCCTATTGGAACAGAAATTTACGCTACTGGAGACGGTATTGTTGAAAAGGTAGGTTGGACCGGTGGATATGGAAGAACCATCATGATTAATCATGGATTTGGTTACAAAACAAGGTATGCTCATTGCAGCAAATATAATTGTAGAAAAGGTCAAAAGGTTAAGAGAGGAGACTTGATTGGTTTTGTGGGAAATACGGGGCAATCCTCTGGACCACACCTACATTATGAAGTATTCAAAAATAATAGACAAATTAATCCCGTAAACTTTTTCTTTAACGACTTAAGTCCTGAAGAATATGACAAGGTAATTGAAATTTCTTCTCGACCAAATCAATCACTGTAATGGAACAAGTAAAATTAGATTTAGATGATTTAACTAAAGTATACTACAGTATTGGTGAAGTAGCTGAAATGTTCAATGTTAATGCATCTCTAATCCGCTTCTGGGAAAAAGAATTTGATATCATAAAACCAAAAAAAAATAAAAAAGGTAACCGTCTTTTTACCAAAGAAGATGTAAATAACTATCAGAAAATTTATTTTTTAGTTAAAGAGAGAGGTTATACCTTGAAGGGAGCTAAAGAAAAATTGAAAGGCAATCCAGAAGATCTAGAAAATCAAAAGCAAATTGTAAGCAAGTTGCATAAGGTTAGGTCATTTTTACTTACCCTAAAAGAACAACTATAAAATTTCTTAAAACAGTATCTTCAAGCTAAAATTGTATTTAATTTGTCAAAAAAATAAATCATGGAAGAAATTAGACCATTTGAATCTACAACCACAATAAATAAATCACTAGCTAAAAATTATGTAGCTAACGTGTTTTCTTTGATGTTTACCGCTCTTATTATTTCAGGACTAGCTGCAATTTGGTTTGCGACTGATGAAATGAAAACTTGGATTATCTCCCCTATAACAGGAGGTTTTACCACTTTTGGATGGATTACCATGTTTTCGCCTTTGGCATTAGTTTTTTTGATGGGAATGGGATTACAAAAATTCAATGTAAAAACGTTATTGGCCATTTTCCTTGCTTACTCTACACTAACAGGCATAAGTTTGAGTACTATATTTTCAGTATACTCGACATCTTCAATTGCTACCACATTTTTCATAAGCTCAGTCACATTTGGAATTATGGCTGTAGCAGGATATACCACGAAAACAGATTTAACTAAAATGGGTAGTTTATTGTTTATGGGACTTATAGGTATTGTCATTGCCTCTTTAGTAAATATTTTTTTAGGCAATGGAATGCTGGATATAATCATTTCTATTATTGGTGTATTGGTCTTTACAGGTCTAACAGCATATGATGTTCAAAAAATAAAAGAAATTGGTATGGTAACCGATCAAAAAAGTGAGATGGGTCAAAAATTGATGATCATGGGTGCTTTAACCCTTTATCTAGATTTCATCAATTTATTTTTAATGTTACTGCGCCTTTTCGGTAATAGAGATTAATTTAAGAATATGAAAGCATATGTTTTCCCCGGTCAGGGAGCTCAATTTTCAGGAATGGGATCGGATTTATTCGAATCCTCCAACGAAGCAAAAGCGAAATTCGAAAGTGCAAATGATATCCTTGGCTTTAACATTTCAGAAATCATGTTTAATGGAACTGATGAGGATTTAAAACAGACTAAAGTTACTCAACCTGCGATTTTTCTTCACTCTGTCATTCTAGCTTCTTGTTTGGGGGAGCAATTCAATCCTGATATGGTGGCTGGGCATTC
>CAZJVX010000013.1:0-19526 GCA_964549345.1 uncultured Flavobacteriales bacterium
ATATGATCATTTGTTATGGCAATACGAGCTAAAGCATCAAAAACTAAACTTAAAAAAAGAAATTAAGCGATATTATACAACACTTGATGCTCAAAAAACACTTATGCCAGATCAGGTAAAATTCATGTATGGCTACATGAAAAGAGATGATTGGCTCTCTAATTATCAACATGAGTGGGGTGTTAAAAGAGCCTTAAATGGTATTGGTCGTAGAATTGGTTACTCTAATCAACTAGAAATTAGTTTTAGTCTCGTATCAAATCACAGAAAAAAGTTCTTGGAAGAATTTGAAACTTTCTTCCATGATATTAAAAAAGAGCTTGGTTATTGCTGAATTTGTATTTTTACTGTAAAATAAAAATATGAACATGAAAGCCCCTTTCAACCTCTACAAGTGGATAGAGGATAATAAAGAGTTGTTAAAACCCCCTGTGGGTAATAAAAATTTATATGTAGAGTCAGGCGATTACATTGTTATGATTGTAGGTGGACCAAATGCCAGAAAAGATTATCATTACAATGAGACGGAAGAGCTATTTTTCCAAATAGAAGGAGATATTTTAGTTAAAACACAACAAAATGGAAAATGTGTAGACGTGCCTATTAAGGCTGGAGAAATGTTTTTACTTCCTGCAAAAATACCTCATTCTCCTGTGAGACCAGCTAATTCTGTAGGGTTAGTAATTGAAAGAAAAAGAAAGCCTCATCACAAAGATGGTTTAATGTGGTTTTCGGATAAAGAAAATGCCCTTTTATATGAAGAGTATTTTCATTTAACTAATATCGAAAAGGACTTTTTGCCAATTTTTAAAAAGTTTTATAGCGATGAAAAGTTAAGGACCTGTCCAATTTCAGGGGAGGTAATGGAGGTGGACAAAAGATTTGCTGAAGATTAATATTATTTAGCTACACAAATAAATCCTACTTTTTTATGTTGGGTGTTGTTATAGTCAGAATACCTAATTTCCCAACTATACCCATCTATCTGAGCCAATTTCCCTTTGTAGTAGCCATCCCAATAATCTGTCATCACATTGGTGTAATATACCTCTTCTCCCCACCGATTAAATATCCATAATTGAAACTCGTTGATATTCTCACCTTGTATTTCAAATACATCATTTACCCCGTCATCATTAGGCGTAAATGTATTGGGTACATAAAGTATACCCTCCATATTAATTTGTACCGAATCTGAAGCTGTGCATCCTAGTGAATCACTCACATGAAGAACATAATAGGTGTTTTCAGGGGTAGTTATTTGAGGAGTTAAACAACTGATACAAGACAAAAACTGGACTCCTTCCCAATAATAATTTGGGGCGTCTGTATTTCCAGAAAGAGTTACACTTTCGCCAAATTGAATCCATAAGTCTGGTCCAGCATCTACATATGGCATAGGGTTTACTTCCACTAAAACCGAAAATGTATCAGCACATCCTACAGCTGTTTGAATAATGACTTGATAATTGGTCGATTTAACTGGATAAGCATATGTACAGCAACTATCCGGATTGGATAAGCTGTTGGCGGGATACCAAAAATAACTTTCTCCATTATTCGCATAAATAAAGGTGCTGTCACCTGAGCATATGGTAGTGTCTCCAAAGGCTTGTCCAGCGTAGCCAAAAACCATTACTTGTACGGAATCCGTAATGGAACCACATGAATTTGTGGAAGTAAAATAATACAGCTGATTACTATCGTTAAATATCAAAGCATTAGTTGGAGGTATGGATATTAGATTTGTATTGGGGAACCAGCTAGCATTATTAACATTACTAGGAGCCAATATAAGTGAATCATTTTGACATAAAATCACGGTATCTTGCATGATTGGAGAAGGAATACTTTGATCTACACTAACGAGTACCGAATCTTGAAAAACACATCCACCAGAACTAGTGATTTCAACCTGATAATATTGAGTGTTTTGTGGGAAAACAACAGGGTCAGCACTGTCAGAATTTAGGATAAAATTTCCTAGCCACCGGTATTGATATCCTCCAGAAGCAAATAATTGTAAGCTATCTCCTAGGCAGATGGTAGAGTCTTCGCTAATGGTATAATTATCATTTACTACTTGTACCTCAAAATATGCCGTATCTATACCGCAGCTATCCGTAGCTATTAACATGTACGTGGTTGTAGTTGTCGGAAAAGCAGTTACTTGTTGCCCTGAAGAGCCTGATAAACTTGCTGATGGAGACCACTGATATTGTGTTCCTCCATATCCGTTAAGATTTGCTACAGTTCCTGGACAAATTATACTATCACCAATAATAACGGCATTGTCTTCCCCGTAAACACTTAACTGTATAAATGCAGTATCTGATAATACACAAGAAACAGAATCTGCCACAATTAATGAGACATTATACACTCCTGTATCTGCATATAAATGCGATGGCGACATTAAGTTTGATGTATTTCCATCTCCAAAATCCCAATAATATAGATTACCACCCGTTGAAAGACTTGAAAACTGATATGAGTTGGGAATACAAGCATAGTAATTGGGTACGCTAATAGCGGTATTGATATCTTCTAATGCAAATTTAAATACCCCCAAATTACAGTTGGTTGTACTCCCATTGTTAGGATAAACTGCTCCCGGAGTTGTAGGGAAATCATTATTATTAAAGCAGCCTGCGCAAACAGCTTGATAAACCTTACCGTTTTTGTCAAATCTACTCGTGCCTCCATCTACATGTTCATCACTTTGAGGTCCACCAAAATAAGTGCCGTACAATAATGCTTGCATATTTTCTTCAAAAACCCCAAGATAAAAATCAGATCCTTCTGTAGTAGATTGAAAGGCGTTAGCAGTAATAGGAAGATTATTAGTTGTACCTTGATATCCGGATTGAAGTAAAAGCCCACCCCACCCACAAACGTAAATTAAACCACAATCCGAAACTAAAAAAGCAGTTGGCGTTATGGTTTTAGTTAATGATCCAGTTCCAAATGTGGACGAAAGAGAAATTGAACTTAGATCAGAGCTGAACTTTTGAATATATTGTGAGCCAGCTGTATTGTAGATACCTGACGGAAATGAAGGCATTGCACTATCAGTAAGACCAAAAACAAAAACATCATTATTGATGTCAATTTGCAAAAAATAATTTTGATTATAACCGCCATTACCTACATAGGTGGCAGCGTTAAAATTATTTTGATTATCAAATTTAGCAATAAATCCATCAACGCCACCGCTATAATTAGGTTGAGAACTAGTTGAAGTGGTAGTTAAGTCTCCGCTCATACTCCCACCAGTAATGTAAAGGTCACCTTGTGAATTGATTTGTAACGAATAAGCGGCATCGTTCTGACTCCCTCCATAATACGAACTCCAAATTAAATTAGATAAATCGCTATTTAATTGGAATACTACAGCATCCTGCAAACCGTTGTTATTTGTTTGGCTAGCACCTACTACTGGAAAATCATTCGACTTAGTGGTTGAAGCTATGTAACAATTCCCTGCAGTGTCCAGAATAATTTCGCCTCGATATTCATCGGCATAAAAATTACATAGTCCTGAAGTATTGTAGCTGCTAGCTCCTGATTCATTGATACCGTCATTGCCAGTACCGCCAACATATGTAGACCCTAACAAATTGTTGCCATTACTAGAAAATTTGGTTACCACAATGTCAGTTCCATTCGGATAGGGTACGTAATATGTTGCCCCCGTCAATATAAATCCCCAGCTACTTCCTCCATTAAAGGTATTGTCATATGCATTTGTACTTGTCGGAAAATTAGACGACCCAGTAGACCCAAAAACAAATAATTCATCATTATCATTAACAACCAAACTATGTGGATTTTCTGGTCCGTTCCCACCAAGGTAAGTACTATAAATTAATGATGTTCCGTCAGTGGAAAATTTAGTGATACACATATCTGTATTGCCACCACTAAAAAATTGTTGGAAAGGACCCAATGTGGTTGGATAACCAATGGCGAAAGATATACTTCCCGCATAGAGATGTCCAGAATTATCATAAGTTGCAGTTTGTCCCCAGTTCATGGCAGATGATCCAGAATAGGTAGAGAAAATTAAAACAGGATCAATAATCAGAGGATATTTTTTGTTGTAGGACTTTAAAAGTTTGAAAGAAATTACATTTTCGTTAAGTATGTATTTACATGGTATTTCTATTTTTTGATCTTTAATAATTTGATAGGCCAATGGAGCTTGTTCAATTACATTTCCAAGTGCAGTTTCTAAAATGAGGTGACCTGCTTTTAGATATATGTTATTCAAGCCATTAAATTGAATTTTTATGTCTTTTACACTTTGCTTTGGATTTACAATGAAGTCATATTTAAGATGCCCAAAGCCTTCATAATAATGCATATCAATTCCATCATAGATATTTTTGTATTTGATTTCTTTATAAACCGGCACCTTGTTAGCCCATTTTGTGCTGTCATTTCCGATGAAATAATTTTCGTGGAAGTGGTGTGCATTAATTCCTTCAACTTCAGCCGAATTAGAGCCTAAAAAAACCGTTTCGTAGCTATGGGATTGAACTAGTGCATCATTTGTTTTAGCATGCTTAATTTTATCTATTTTGAGTTTGTCAAAAAGTTGATATGTTACTTTGTTTTTTTGAAAATAAAAACGTCCCGCTGCATGATCAAGCTGAAACTCAACATTAGGACGAAATTGACCTTTATTAGCGGTGAATCTAGGCTGCGTAAGTCCTTCATTGTCCATAAAAAGACTTAAAATCAAAACGATCAAATAAATAAACTGGGTTTTAGTCATCTGCTCAGCAAATAAACAATATTGTTAAAAATATCTTCAAATTACAAACGTATATTTCATTTAAAGGTTGTACTCTTGTAAAGTTAAAAATTCCCAATGAGTGACGCTATAAAACATGAATGTGGGATTGCCCTTTTAAGGCTTAAAAAGCCAATGTCCTATTATTTAGATAAATATGGTACCTCGCTGTACGGTCTAAATAAGATGTATTTGCTCATGGAAAAGCAACATAACAGAGGACAAGATGGGGCTGGATTAGCTAATATTAAATTTGATGTATCTCCTGGAACACGCTATATCAGCAGATATAGAAGTGTAAAGGCCCAACCCATAAAAGATATTTTTCAGCATGTAAATCAACGATTTGAAAATCTGTATGCACTTGCCCCAGAAAAATTAAAGGATGTTGATTACTTAAAAGCCAATGAAGCTTTCACAGGTGAACTATTCTTGGGCCACCTAAGATATGGGACTTTTGGAAAAAATAGTGAAGAAAACTGTCATCCATTTTTAAGACAAAATAACTGGATGACTAGAAATTTAGTGGTAGCGGGTAATTTTAATCTAACCAATGTGGATGAACTCTTTGATTTGTTGGTCAACATTGGACAGCATCCAAAGGAGGTTTCAGATACCATCACTGTAATAGAAAAAATTGGACATTTTCTCGATCAAGAGAACAATAGACTTTTTAAAGAGTACAATGAAAAGGGACATTCTAATAAAGAAATCTCATCACTCATAGCTAATAATATGGATATTCCATCCATTTTGAAAAATGCTTCAATGGACTGGGATGGTGGATATACCATGGCTGGCCTATTTGGTCACGGTGACGCTTTCGTGCTTCGTGATCCTAATGGAATTAGACCTGCTTTCTGGTATGATGATGAAGAAGTATTGGTTGTTACGTCTGAGAGACCAGTAATTCAAACGGCATTTAATGTGAAGTGGGAAAAAGTAAACGAACTCAAACCTGGACATGCACTAATTGTAAAAAAAGATTTCGATGTTAAAGAAGTAGAAATCAATTCTCCCAGTAATCTTCAAAAATGTTCATTTGAACGAATTTATTTTTCAAGAGGTACCGATAAAGATATTTATAAGGAAAGACTTATACTTGGAAGTCTTGTTACTCCGCAAGTATTAGAGGCTGTAAATTTTGATTTAAAACGAACAGTGTTTTCATTCATTCCTAATACAGCAGAGATGTCTTATTATGGAATGATAAAGGCTACTGAAGACTATTTATCGGGTGTAAAAAAGAAAAAAATTCAAGAACTTGATCAGAATGATCATAAGTACCAAGAAAAATTAGATGACATCCTTTCTATAAGAACAAGGGGTGAAAAAATCATGGTAAAGGATGCAAAATTGAGAACATTTATTACTCAAGATGACTTTCGTGATGAAATGGTAGCACATGTGTATGATATTACGTATGGTTCGATAAAAAGAAACGAAGATTCTTTGGTGGTAATTGACGATTCCATTGTAAGAGGAACTACGCTTAGAAAAAGTGTAATTAGAATTTTGGATAGGCTAGAGCCTAGAAAGATTGTCATAGTTTCGTCTGCACCTCAAATTAGATATCCAGATTGCTATGGAATTGATATGGCCAAATTAGGTGATTTCATTGCTTTTCAAGCCGCAGTTGATCTTTTGAAAGATCAAAACAAGACTTCTATTTTGGATGAGGTATATCAATTGTGTAAAACTGCTGAAATTGAAGGTAAATTAAAGGAAGAAAACTTTGTCAAGAGAATCTATGAATCATTTAGTTATGAAGAGGTTTCTAAGAAAATAGCTTTTTTACTTACTAATGAAAGTATAAATGCAGAGGTTGAGATTATTTTTCAAACAGTTTCAAATTTACATAAAGCTTGCCCCAATCATACTGGAGACTGGTATTTTACAGGTAACTACCCTACACCAGGAGGAAATAAGGTAGTAAATAAATCTTTTATCAATTACATTGAGGGAGTAAATAAAAGAGCGTATTAAATTATTTTTTCTTTTTGTAAAGCGGGACGTTAGAACAAGCCTCTCCAAACATTAGCGATTTGACTACATCCATTAATTTTGTTGTTATTTCTAAGTAGCTCTTTACAGGTATGTAGGTATCACTACAACCCTTGATTAACACTCTTTTATCTTTAAATTCGTTAGGATCTAGTTTTTGGATATTCTCAGAAAAAATTATTTTCTCAAGCTCTAATTCATCTGCAAGAAATACTGACTTGGTATGTGGAAAAAGATAAGTAGATACCAACATAAAAGCCCAATTAGGTACGATGGTTTCTACACTGCAGTATATCCCTACGTAAGTATTTGCATATTGACTCCAGTTATGATTTTTTAATTCCTCTCTAAAGAATTTTTCTTTTAACACGAGGCCATTAAATAGCCAAGGTTGTATGTCAATTAACTTTCTTTTTTGGTGGCCATAAAATGTTTTCATTTCTAATGTCAACAGACCACTTCGCTGCACTCTATTTATGATTTCGTTGCTCAACTGTAGTATCTAAAACCTTCTTTATTTGGTTCTTTTGAGATTGATTCTAACGTAAAGTTATTATTCTTTTCAATAGGTAAAGACAGTAAAGAGTTATGTAACTTTTCATAGGTTACAAAATCAATAAAAGTCCTATTTTCTAATGCAGCTATCATATCTAAGTCCTTTATTTTATTTTTCCAGTCAGATTGAATAACTCCTTCGAAGGTCTTAGATTTAGAACCACTTCCATAGCTTATAAATCCAAAATTTTTTCCTATGAGCTCTTCTTGATTTTGAAAACATAAGAATAGATGACTTATCAAAGACATAAATATGGATGCAGTATACATGTTTCCTATCTCTCCAGATGCTACTTCACCATCAGCAATTTTTTCAGTAACAAACTTTTTATATAGTGATGATTTAGAAGCTGCTTTTTTCCATGACTTTACGTCTTCATGATCATAGGGGCCTATTTCATCTTCAATTAGCTTAAACTGATTGTTTTCTTTCATCCAACCTAACCAAATATCAGACATCATTCTCCTTCCTTGAAAAGCATATGGTAAGTGAAAAACTAACTTATCCCAATTTGCTAGAAAATTGGTCTTTTTTTGTAACTGAAAATGAGCCATGCTTTCTTTAATTCTTTTAGAATAGCAAGCATTTGAGTATTGACCGTCAAACACAGGTTCTTCATAAAAGAGCTCAATCATTCCTTTTTCAGAGTTTGTAATTTTCTGAACGGTGTTAGTTCCCTCAAGATCTTCGTTTTTTAAAATTCTTCTTGGTTTGAAAAAATCTCCAACATGTTCCATGCTTACACCAATGGTTTCTTCAAAGGCTATTATACTTGGATTTGCAGTTATATACATGGCTACTGCTCCAGCTCCTTGGGTATATTCACCTGAAGATCCTAATTCGTATTTAGCTACATCTGATCCGATAACTATAGCCTTTCTATTGTGGTTACATTTTATCCAGTCTATGCAGTTTTCTAGTGCGTCAACTGCGCCAACACAAGCAAATGTCATATCAACCACATCACAATTTTTAAAACACCTTTCACCAAATTTATTTTTAAGCTTCTCTTCCACCATACCTACAGCATAGGTTGCAGTTGGTTTGGCCGCATCTAAAGCACTTTCTGTTCCTAAATATATTCTTCCAATTTCAGTAGGGTTAATTTTATTTTTAGTGATTAACTTATCCAAAGCATTTGCAGCCATGGATGCAGCATCTTCATTAACGTCCATAAGTGCCATTGCCTTCAAACCAAGCCCTTTTTCTAATTTGGCGGGTTCTATATTTCTTGCTACTGCTAAGTCATGAATTTTCAGCCCCACTGAGGGTATGTAAAAGTCTATAGCGTCAATTCCAATTTTTTTCATAATTTATTTTAAATCATTCCTAAGTCTAGTTTCGCTTCCTCACTCATCATGTCTTTATCCCATGGGGGGTCAAATACGATATTCACTTTAGATGTTTTAACTCCGTGAACTTCTCCTACTTTGTCCTCTACTTCTTTTGGTAGCGTTTCTGCCACAGGGCAATTTGGTGAAGTTAAAGTCATGTCAATCCCCACGTTAATTTCATCATCAATTTTAATTTCGTAGATTAAACCAAGCTCATAAATATCAACAGGGATTTCAGGGTCAAAAATGGTTTTGAGCATATTGATGATTTTATGTTCAGTTTTCTTTTTTATTTCTCTTAACGGATTATCGATCATTTGTGTTGTTTTTCAAGCTAAATGCCAAAGCATATGATTTCATTTGTTTCACCATACCTAAAAGGCCATTCGCTCTGGTTGGTGATAAGTGATTAGTCAAACCAATAGTATCAATAAATCTTAAATCTGCTTTTAGTATGTCATCAGGAGATTGCTTATCTAAAACTCTAATAAGCAGCGCTATTATACCCTTTGTAATAATAGCATCACTATCAGCACAAAAAGTAATTTTATTTTCTTCGCATTCTGCATGTAACCATACATTGGATTGGCATCCCTTAATCAAGTTATCGCTTGTTTTTAAATTATCTGGTATGAGAGGAAGATCTTTTCCTAATTCGATGATATGCTCGTACTTCTCCAACCATGAGTCAAAAAATTCAAACTCCTCAATCACATCATGTTCAAGTTTAGCTATGCTCATGTTTAACTTTTCGGCTTAAAGATAAAACAAGAATGCATTTTAATCTATAAAATTCGCAACTATTTGATAAGTTGTTGAATGATTTCCTGGACTTTAACTATCTTTTTTATTTGATATTTCCCATTTTCTGCTTTATTTAATTTAGCATATTTACTTACATATATGTATTCAGCACCCATTTTTACCACCTCTTTTATCCTTTCATTTATTCTGCTTACTGGTCTGATTTCGCCACTTAATCCAACTTCACCTATAAAACATGTTTTTTGAGGTATTGGGAAATCGAAGTTTGATGAAAGAACGGCACAGATAATGGCTAAGTCAATTGCTGGGTCATTAATTTTGATTCCTCCGGTAACATTAATAAAAATGTCCTTTTGACTTAATTTTAATCCTCCTCTTTTTTCAAGGACGGCTAACAACATATTTAATCTTTTACTGTCAAGACCATTGAATGATCTTTGGGGAGTACCATAAGTTGCTGTCGAGCTCAACGCTTGTATCTCAATCATTATAGGTCTGATCCCTTCCAAACTACATCCAATTGCTATTCCACTGAGTTCAGATGTATTTTCTGAAATGAGTAATTTGTTAGGAGATTTCACACCTTTTAGCCCGTCTTCAAACATTTCATATATCCCAATTTCATTGGTATTTCCAAATCGATTTTTGGTGCTTCTAACAATTCTATAGAGGTGATTTTTGTCTCCTTCAAATTGAAGTACGGTATCCACCATATGTTCAAGAATTTTAGGCCCAGCTATAGAGCCATCTTTAGTAACATGACCAATTATTAATGTGGGTATTTTTTTAGTTTTGGCATATTTAATCAGTACTTCAGCACAATGTCTAATTTGTGATGTACTTCCTTGTAAAGAGTCAATTTCGTCAATACTTAAGGTTTGAACAGAGTCAATTATTAATAACTCAGGAAATAACTTCTCTGCTTCTGAAATGATATTTTCCAATTTAGATTCATTAAGCACATAGCATTGTTTGTTTTCATCTTTTAGTCGCTTAGCTCTTAATTTTATTTGTTCAGCACTTTCTTCTCCTGTTGCATACAATACCGTTTTATTTAAACTTAGTGCTAATTTTAATGTTAACGTAGATTTTCCAATCCCTGGCTCCCCAGCAAGAAGTGTAACAGAACCTGAAACCAATCCGCCTCCAACAACTCTGTTGAATTCTTCATCATTGGTTAGTAATCGGATAGCAGAATTTTCTTTTATAAAAGATACAGGAATGGCTTTTTTAGTTTGAACTTCATACAGGGTTTGTTTACTTTTCGAAGAATTGTGTAATTGTTCTTCAAGGGTGTTCCATTCATTACATCCACTGCATTTTCCAGTCCATTTAGGACTTTCTTGACCACAAGATTGACATACAAATACAGATTTTGATTTACTCATAGGGTAAATTAAGGGCTTTAAAACATATTTTAATTACGTTTTAATTATTTTTAACTAAGCTCGCCTCTGATATACAAATAAATAAGCCCATTAGCCCCCAAACCAATATGGAGGCTTTATCTGTATCAAGGTAGTTATTCAAAATTCCATGAGCAAAATAAGTAGAAAGAGAAACTATGATCATTAAGGTAATTCCTCTTGTTTGTTTGTGATTGGAATTAATATAGAATTTTCCAGAATAATTAAAGAAGGCAAATACAATTCCAATAATAAAAATTAGACCTAAAATACCTTGTTCGGATAATGGACCTAAGTATTCACTATGTGCATTTCCACCATCCCCAAAATTTGTACTAATAATGGTCAAATCACTGGCATCTTGGAAAGGTGCATAAACAAATGCATATGTTCCTGGCCCCCATCCTAAAATAGGTCTTTCTTTAAAAAGTTGAATGGCTGAATTCCATCGATTTAATCTTTCAAGATTAGAAGCGTCAGTAGAAACATTTGACATGGACTCTAGCCTTTCTGAAAAATTCTCGGTTGTGTGTTCAGCATCATTTTTGTTCAATAAGTAACCTATCTCATTGAAATTCAACAGTATCATAATTAAGGGGATGATAGAAAGGGATAACAACCATTTAATTTTTATTTTGAAATAATAAAGTGCATACACTAAAAAACCACCAAACATGGTTAGCCACGCTGCTCTTGTGTAACTAAAGTAAAGCCCAATTAAAAATATTACAATTACAAATAGGTAAAATAGCTTAGCATACATGTGTTTTTGATTTCGGAAAAGCCAAAATGAAATCGGTATGGTCATGGCTAAAATAGCTCCATAAGAAGTGTGATCTTTAAAAAATGGCCACATTACCCAATGACCAGCTTCCTCACTGAAACCATGAAGCATATGATTTAATAATGTGTAACAAGTAACTAAGAACATAGGTATGGTAAAAGCGGTTAAAAATTGCTTAATAGCAAGAATTCCTTGTTTGAAATATAATGAGCCATAGAAGTAAATGGGGCAAATAAACCATGTTCGTGCTAATAAATACTTAAAGGAAACAATAGGAAGTTCGCTTGAAATGGAAGTTATAAACATCCAACAAAAATGTAATATTATAAATACTGTTAAAGGATGACGTAAATGATATATTTTATCTTTTAATTTCTTATTTAAAATTAGCTTTAATATGAATATCAGGCTAAAACCAAGTAGAAGAGGTTCGGTTGGAAAATATAATCCTATTCCGCCTGCAAATAGATTTTCAAAATTGAATGAAAGGGGAGTGCAAAATACGATGAGTAAAAAAACAAAATCGAGTCTAAAAATAAACCAATATGTAATCAAAATTAATACTGGCAATAGCAACTGTAGGTAAATTTCGTTAAAAATTAGAATACCATTTATTAGCGCAAACAAAGTGATTGCTATGAGGCCTACTTCTTTTTTTAAAAAAAAGGAAAGCATTAACTTTTAAGTTCAGAAATTCTTTGTTTTATAATCAGCCCTAAAATAGTAAGTAGCACTACTGAAGTGGTTGACATAACTACGATTAGCCATCTTATAGGGTAAGATTTTTTTTCAGCAGGGTAGGCTTTTTCAACTATAAATTTATGGGATAAAAAACTATTTGCATCACTTTCTGCTTGCTCATATGAAGTTTCCATAGTGGCTAATCTTTCAGAAAGAAATTCCACCTTTACTTGAAAAGATTTTAATACAGAACCGAATTGATCGGTCATTTCAATTTTATCCTGAAATTTTTTCTGAATGGATGGATTTTTGGCATTTATATATGCTTCAGTAAGTGCTTGATAAGCATCATCCGTAACCACCCCTAAAGAGGTTAATGAAGACATCGTGTCACGCAGCTGTTGCATTTCCAATTTTAATTTATTTAATTTTTCTTTTTTGATATTAAAGTCGGTCAATGCTCTTTCGTGAATCATGGCGTTTTTGGTACTGTCATATAATGAGGCAATATCATTTGCAATAAGCGCAGCTGTATCTGGACTTTTATCCATTACAGTAATGATAACTGCTCCATTATTATTCCTTTTAAAGCTGATGTTTTCGTAATAGGTCTTATTTAAATCTGTATTAACATATTTTCCAGTCACATCTATTTCATAATGATTAAGTAAGTCATATTTACTGATTATCTTACTTCGTATGTTCCCAGACTCAAGAATCTGAAGCATTTGTTCAGCTTCTTCTTCCTCTCCAAATTTAGAGACGCTTTGATCTTCAGTAATCACTTCATTAAAAGTGACTGAACTAGACTTAGCAGGATAAAGCGTAACTGAAGATTCAAATTTTTCTTTGATGATAAGAGAAACTATAACAGAAATGACACCTGCAATGACTGCTGCTGTTATGATGCTTTTCTTTTTCTTCCAAAGAAACTCAATTAGATATAATGTGTTATGTGTGGAGTCGCTCATTTTTTCCAATTTAGGTTTGCAAATGTAACTTTTAGACGTATTGTGAACAAATAATTAAATGAGTTCATTTTGGTGTGATTTTACAAGTTTAAAAATATCTTTAATTGACACTAATCTTAGTATTAAACTAAAAACACCTCCAACAATAAGGGTAGTAATGATATTTATATACCAGATGGTCGAAAATAAATTTAAGTAATGTATGGTGTAACTTGTTAAGCATGTCAAAATTATAAAGGCAAAAAGTTGAATACCACCTACATGAAATAGTTGAAAATGAAATTGTCTATAACTGATTATTATTTGAGAAAAAAGAGTAAATAATTGGGTGATTAAACTCGCAAAAGCAGCTCCCTCTGAACCATATTCTGGTATTAGTATCATATTTAGAAATAAGTTGATAAACACGCCTGTAAAAGCCATGATATTTAATTGCTTTAAACTCCCATTAGCTGTCAATAACGTACCAAAAATGTAATTGCATGATATGGCAATAAAGGACAATAACAGCCAGCCAAAAGTTCTTGAAGAGTGTAATAAATTATCTCCTATGATTTCGTACCTCCAAAACAATAATTCATCTTTTATGGGCCAAATTGAAGCACAAATTAGAATTGCGATTAAAAAAATTAACCTAAATGATAGCCAAGTTATGGGGCTTACATTATTTCCTTCCTTAATCATTTTAGAAAAAACTGGTAATAATAAACCCGCAAATAAATAACCAACCATGTTAAAAGCCATAAAAAATCGATAACCGTGAGCATAACTTACAGCTTCATAATTATTTTTCATCCTTTCAATCATTACAACATCAGAGTAGTAGTAAATGGACATAAGAAAGATCAACAGGGCATATGGAAGACTTTTTTGAATTGTAGATTTAAAAAAAGGAATGTTCCATTGGAGTTTAAACTCATGGATTTTATTTTTTAAAATGGCAATACATATAATGAGGGTAAGCGTATATGCTAATGTTTGAGATAGAATGAAAAACTCAATGGTGATCAACGTGTTAGTAGTACCAGCCCATAAAAAATAGCCACAAAATAGTATCAGGATTACACGATCAAGAACAGAAATGAAGCTATCTTCTTTTAACAAGAAAAGAGCAGATAAATTTGACCTCATAAATAGAATGAGAGCTACTAAAATTTGATTAAATCCTATAACTGTAAGCCATTTAATTTCATACCAGTTGTATGAAAAGATAATTCCTACAGTAAATAAAAGAAGTAAATAAAAGAAAGATAACGCAAGTTTAAGTGATAAATTTCCATTTAATTCACGATGAATTTTATTATTATCTCTTGCAATATTTCGAGTGTTGTAGTTATTAATACCTAAGTCTAGAAAAATATTGAAAACGAATGATAGACTTAAAAGAGAAAAATAAGTTCCGTACGTACCTGCATTATTTAGTTCAGTAATTTTTAAAATTTCCGCATCTATTCCAAGAATATAGAACGGCTTAATAATGAAATTAAGGACCAATACTAATATTAAATTAGAAACAAATTTTCTTTTCATTAGTCTTTTTCATATACCCTTACTACACGTTGAGAAATACAACTCAATATTTCATATGGGATAGTGTAAGCCTCTTTAGCTAAATCTTGTATTTTTCTATTGGGTCCGAAAACTTCAACTCGATCACCTTCCTTAATATCAAGGTTAGTTACATCTAGAAAAGTCATATCCATACAAACATTGCCTATAGTAGGGATGAGTTTATTTTTGATCATCATACTGCCTTTTCCATTCCCAAGAGCTCTTGCGAAACCATCAGCATAGCCTAAAGGAACAATAGCAATTTTTGTTTTTTTCTTAGTCACATTTGTTAAACCATAACCTATAAACTCTTCAGATTCAATTTCTCTTATTTTTGAAACAGTAGAAGTAAGAGTGGCAATAGGTTTAAGATCATAGTTGGAAGAAATTCCATAGAGCCCTATACCGAGTCTTACCATATTTAACTGATAATTAGCGTATCGCTCAATCCCTGCTGTATTTAAGATATGCTTAGTGGTATTAATTCTTAAATTACCTTCAATTTTTTCACAACTTAATTTGAAATTTTGAATTTGATCTAAGGTTTGACTTTCTCCTTCTTTGTTATCACTAGCAAAAAGATGACTGAAAATTCCTTCTACTTTAATTTCAGGTTGACTTTTTAAAAATGTAATCAGAGAATCAATTTCATCTTCTGAAAAACCCAATCGATTCATGCCAGAGTTTAATTTCAAGTGTACGGGGTAAGCATTTACATTTAAATCAATCAACTTTCCAGTAAATGAGTTCAATTGACCTAAGTCATGTATAGCAGGTGTTAAATTGTGGTTTATAAGCGAATTAAAAGAGCCTACACTCGGGTTCATAACTAAGATGGGTTTCGCTATTCCGTTTTTTCTTAGTTCAACCCCTTCATCTACATAAGCAACACCCAAGTAATCAACATTACAAAACTCTAATTTTTTCCCAATTTCAATTAATCCTGCACCATACCCAGCTGCCTTTATCATGGCTAGAACTTTAGTATTCTTTGAAACTAAATTTTTGTAAAATGTAAAATTATTTTCAACATGATTAAGGTTAATTTCAAGAACAGTTTCATGTTTTTTGGCCTCTATCTTTTCATTAATTTTCTGGGTTGCTGACTTGTTATTTCCTTTCAATAAGACATGATGGTTGTATATATTTAGGTTTTCAAAAAAGGCATTAAATTCATTTAAGTTGTTGAAATGAAAGTCATTTTGTCTTAACTGTGATTTAATTTGTTTTAGATAAGCACCTATTGCTATGAATTGTGATATTTCAAATTTCTTAACCCAACTCATAATTTCGTTACTTTCTCTTGCTTTTACATGTTGATCATTAACATAAATAAATGTAGTATGACCTTTTCCGGATTCAGCTTTAAGTGTTTCAAGACCATGGAAAATAGAAAAGTGATCATGACTATAAGTGTCATTAATTAGTGTAGAATTATTAATCCCGCTCCTTTTTTCTAGCCTTGAGGAAATTTTGGGAAGGAATGGACTTAATTTTCTAATGATTTCTTCTCTTACATTAATTATTTCTAAAAAAGCTAAGCAGTGAGTAAAATTGTAGGCTGAAATTTCGTCTTTGAATGGAATGGTGAAAGTTCTTTTTTTACCATTAGTCTCGATGGTAATTTGCTGACCTTCTTTCACGATTTTTTTCTGCCAAGATGGAATATCCCCTTTTTTATGGTAGATGGTATTATTTTTAATTATTAATTTCTCCTTCTCTTTTACGAGTTGTGATTTATTTTCAAAATTTTCGATGTGGGCTGTTGATATATTCGTGATAATGACATGTGTTGGTTGTGTCATTGATTTAAGCACATCCATCTCACCAGGTTCCGATATGCCCAGCTCAAAAATTCCTAATTCATGTTTATCGGTAAGCATCAAAACAGATAATGCCACACCAAGTTTAGAATTATAGCTTTTTGGGCTCCTAATTACATTATAGGTTGATTTTGTAAAATGAAAAATCCATTCCTTAACGATGGTTTTCCCGTAACTTCCAGAAATAGCTAATATGGGGATATTAAATTTTTCTCTGTGATGTTTAGCCCATTTTTGTAGTGATAAAATACTGTCTTTTACGATGATATATGATGCATCTTTTTCTTTGTTTTTTGGGAGCCTTTCAGTAACGAAACATCTTATTCCTTTTTCATATGCTTCTTTGATGAATTTATGACCATCATTTTTTGTTGTTTTAATAGCAACAAAAAGCCCATTTGTTTCATTAAAAATTAATCTTGAATCAAAACAGATACTAGCCACTTTGAAATTTACATTTCCTTCATATTTACCTCCCATAATTTGGGAAATTTCTTTAATTGAATATGAACTATTGATATGCAATGGCCAATTTTATAGAGGTGTAACGTGAAAATTAATCAAAATGTTATGTTGAAAAATACAACTTTAACAATGTGATTGGTTTTCAAAAAAAATCAATCTTGCAAAGATAAGTGTTAAATATGGAAGACATTGATACAAAAAACATTGATATTATTCTGCAGGAATTAACTACTAAAATTGCTGAACTAAAACAAAATGAATCAGATATTCAGGGTGTTATTTCTATTTGTTATTCACTTCATGAGGAATTAATTATTTTCAAACACCGTATATCAGCAAGTTTAAATCAAGAAATGAATGAGGAACTTGATTTGGGCGAGAAAAATCAAACAAACTTAATTGACGCGATTGAAATTGAAGAATTTGAAGAAATTATAGAGACTAAGGCAGAAGAAACCAAACAGAAGAAAAAAATAGATGAAGAAAGAAGAAGTGTAAATGAAATACTCTCTCAATCACAAACAACCCTTGCAGATCAGTTTGGAGAGCAAAAAATCTTAGACCTGACTAAGGAGATAGGGCTTAACGAAAGATTTCTTCTGACACAAAACCTGTTTAATGGAGATGCAGTTCTTTTTGAAAAAACCATTAACAGATTAAATAATTGTTCTTCCAAAGAAGAAGCTATTGCTTTTTTTAAAAATGATCTTGCAAAAACGTTTGATTGGAACTTAAAATCAACTATGGTGAAGAAATTTATTAAATTAATAGAAAGAAGGTATCATTAATTTATGGTCTGATGATCAAAAAGTTTTTTTTCTATTTTTCGGTTTTATCTCCAATCTTACTGGGCGCTCAGCAAAATCAATTTAAAAATTATGTTGATACACTTACTTCACTTTCATTTTTTGGCAGAGGTTATGTTAATGACGGCCATTTACATGCAGCTAAATACATCAAAAAAGAATTTGAAAATTTAGGACTAAAGCCAGTTTACGGTTCTTATGAGCAATTTTATCCAATAAACGTAAATACTTTCCCTCAAGAATGTGTTGTTCAATTTTGTGACAGTAATTTAAAGCCGGGATTTGATTTTATTGTTCATCCTTCATCAGGGTCATCAATAGGTAATTTTAAGGTAATACCATTCCATATTGGGGATCGGATTACGGATGTTTTTGAAGATAATGGTATATATTATCTAGATGTTTCAGAAGTGATTGATATAGATTCTTTGAGTTTATACAATCAACTAAAATTAACATTAGCAAATGTGTCTCCTGTCATATGGTATTCAGAAAATAAACTAACCTGGTCAGTTTCTAATCAAGAATATAAATTCCCAATTATTCAAATTAATAAAGAAATTGGTGGATGTGATGAGGTTTTTTTGAATATTGAAAATGAATTTAAGTCAAATCTTATCACTCAAAATGTATTTGGTAAAATTCAAGGTAGAAGAAAAAAATCATTAGTTATTACTGCCCATTACGATCATTTAGGTATGATGGGTTCCACGTTATTTCCAGGTGCTAATGATAATGCTAGTGGAGTAAGCTTGTTATTAAATTTAGCTAAATATTACAGTGTAAAGAAAAATAAATATTCAATTGTATTTATTTGTTTTGGAGCAGAGGAAATAGGTCTTTTAGGGTCAAAATATTTTGTAGATAACCCTGTTTTAGATTTAAATAAAATCAAGTTTTTACTAAACCTGGATTTAGTCGGGACAGGTGAAGAGGGGATAGCAATTGTAAATGCAAAGAATCAAAAGAAGTATATCAAAAGAATAACTAGGATAAATAATAAGCAAAATTTATTTGAAAAAGTAAAGTTAAGAGGTCAATCTCCAAATTCAGATCATTATTGGTTTGGTCAGCATATGGTTCCATCTATATTTGTATATACGCTTGGTGGAGTAGCTCATTATCATGACCCATTAGATCGATCAGAAACCCTTGTGTTTACTAAGACTGAACAACTAATGAAATTGGTGGTAAATTTTTTTCAAACATTTTAAAAAGAGTTTCGGACAATACGGTAAATTTGTAGCAGAATAAAAGAAGATATGTATTGGTTGATTGGCACTATAGCGTTTTTAATTATTTCTTTACTAATTACAGAGACAGTTATTGCTAAAAGAAGGAAAATTAGCATTTATAATTTTTCAGACAGCTTTACAAATCTTTATTGTGGTGTTCTGGAAAGGGTATTTGACCTTGTTTTTTCTGTTTTAATATTATTTTTATTTGATCACATTTATCATCACTATGCAATAGTAAAAATACCGTTTTCAATTACTACTTGGTGTTTTGGTCTTATAGTAACAGATTTTATTGCTTATTGGTTTCACCGTTTAAGTCATCAAGTTAATTTTCTTTGGGCAGC
>CAZJVX010000014.1:0-18309 GCA_964549345.1 uncultured Flavobacteriales bacterium
TCGATATCAATCCGATAACATCAGGTGGGATATTGGATATGTTTCTCCCGCCATAAAAAATTGGTTTGACATTCAAGAAAATAAAGACTTATCTATTTTGATACCTGGTGCTGGTTCAGGATATGAAGTATCTTATGCTCATCAATTAGGTTTTAAAAACGTATTCTACATGGACATATCATCTGAAGCCGTCAACCTATTTAAATCAAAAAATACATCATTTCCAGAAAACAGAATTTTATCTACAGACTTTTTTGATCTTAATCTGTCATCCTATTTTGATGTCATTATAGAGCAAACTTTTTTTTGTGCTCAAAGTCCATCTAAAAGAGAAAAATATGTTAAAAAAACACATGATCTACTTAGAAAAAAAGGGCAGATAGTTGGACTTTTATTTGGCATAAATTTTCAGAAAGAAGGTCCACCTTTTGGAGGGGATATAATAGAGTACCAAAAACTATTTGAACAAAAATATGAGATTAATAAACTTCAGATTTGCCAAACCTCTATACCTGAAAGAGCAGGAAGTGAGATTTGGATGGAATTAACTAGAATAAATTAATCCATTTGAGTCAATAGATCTTCAGTTAATTCCAAATTGTGGTAAACTGCATTTACATCGTCATCTTCTTCCATCTTATCGATCAATTTCATTACTTTTTTAGCATTTTCAACATCAAGAGCAGTTGAATTTAGAGGTAATCTCTGCAACTCTGTATTACTCACATCCCAACCTCTTTTTTCTAATGCGGATTGCATGGTACCATACTCATCAAAACTAGTTTGAATGATAATATCCTCGTCCATTTCGGTTAACTCTTCTAGCCCAAAGTCTATTAAATCCATTTCTACTTCTTCTAAATCAACTGCATCAATAGAATCTTTCTTAACTGTGAATATTCCTTTCCTTTCAAAAAGAAACCCAAGAGAACCTTTTGTACCTAAGTTACCTCCGTATTTATTAAAAATAGATCTAACTGAAGCAACCGTTCTATTGTTATTGTCTGTAGTGGCTTCTACAAATACCGCTATTCCGTTAGATGCGTATCCCTCAAAAGTGATTTCTGCAAGATTTGCGCCCTCTCCGCCAACACCTTTTTTAATTGCTCTTTCTATAGTGTCTTTGGGCATGTTAGCCCCCTTGGCATTTTGGACCGCTAATCTTAAGGATGGATTGGTATCTACGTCTCCTCCGCCATCTCTTGCTGCTATAGTCAGCTCTTTAATAACTCTAGTAAAAACTTTCGCTCTCTTTTTGTCCTGAGCTGCTTTTCTATGCTTAATGTTAGCCCATTTACTGTGACCTGCCATGTTTATATTTTATGGCTTAAAAATAAAAATTATAGCGAATTATAACTTACAATCTGTTTATATGACGTTAATTTGAATAAATTTTAGTAGTGAAAAGAGAGACTATTAATTACGATGATCTTTACGCGGAAACAAAAGGACTACTTGACCAAACTGTTCCTTTATACACTAACTTAGGAAATTTTGCTGCTCTCTTAAAACATAAATCGAATTGGTTTTGGGTAGGTTTTTATAAAGTGGTAGGACAGCAACTTATTTTGAACGCTTTTCAAGGTCCCCCAGCTTGTGTAAAAATTCCTTATGGAAAAGGTGTTTGTGGAAAATCATGGGAATTAAAGAAATCTATTATAGTAGATAATGTAAATGAGTTTGAGGGTCACATCGCCTGTAATGAGGCTTCCAAATCAGAAATTGTCATACCCATTTTTGATTCAAAAAAAAATATAACATTTATTTTAGATATTGATCACCACACTTTTAATGCATTCGGTAAGAGAGACGAAATTGGAATCAAAAAGTCAATTAGCTTGATAGAATCCTTGTTATGAAATACATTAGTTTTATTTTACTTTATTTTCTAGTTAGTTGTGCTCAACAAACTCCACTAACAGGGGGGCAAAAAGATGTTACTCCTCCACAATTAGATAGTTTAAAAACTCATCCCCCAATTTTAGCTACATTTTTTAATGAAAAGGAGATAGAATTGGTTTTTAATGAAAACATTCAAGTTGGAAATGGGAAAAGAGATCTGATCACAAATCCTACCATTTACCAATTGGAAACTAATGTTATTAAAAATAAATTAATCATAAAATGGAAAGATTCGCTGAGCATAAACACTACATACCAACTTTATTTTCCAAACTCTATTGCAGATTTAACAGAGAAAAATACGCTTTCTAACTTCAAATTTGTTTTTTCAACTGGAGATAAAATTGAGAGTGGAAAATATAAAGGGGAAATTATAGAAATGCCTCACAATGAAAAAGGAGAGGGCTACCTTGTAAACCTAAAACACGTTAGCGATACGTTATTAAACTATAAAACATTTAGTAATAAAGGTGGAGTTTTTGAATTTGATTTCATTCAACCTGGTCATTACATTATCAGTGGTTTCAAAGATGAAAACAATAATTACGAGCTTGATAGTTTAACTGAAAATGTATTTTTCAATATTGATACCATAACTATTATAGCTGATAGTTTACTGCAGGGGAATCAAGTCAGCTTTAAACCGGTTCAAAAAGTAAATATTGAAAAATCATCTCTTGATCCATATGGAAAAATAACGCTGGAGTTTAACCAAACTGTAGATTCCTGTTCCATACTTGACACCATTTCTCAAGTATCATTTCATTCTTTAAAGAAAGCTAAAACACATACCTTTTTTATAAATGATACGCTAGACAAGTACTTCCTATTGGTTACTAGTCCAAAACAAAATTTCAGCAAAAAGATGATTTTAGCCAATACAGAAAAAAAACCTGAGGAATACCAACTCACATTTAAAGAAAAACAGCAAAAAAATTGGAAATTATCAAAGCGCTATCAACTGCATTTCAATCAATATTTGAAAGAGATTGACACCAGTAAAATAATCTTATTACAAGATTCTATAAAGTTAGGGGGACACTACACTTACTCTGGTGAGATACTAACTATTGACCCCGCTAGATATGGTCAATTTAAACTCGTTTTATTACCAAACAGCATTATTGGCTTAAAATCCACCAAAGATGATACTTCTACCATTCATTTCAACATAAAAAAAGACCAGGAACTTGGAGAGTTGGAATTAATTATAGATAGTCTTATGTCATCTAATTACATATTAAACATCAGTAAAAATGATAAAATTGTAGAAGAAATTCCTTTTAAAGGAAACCACTTTAAAATGACTTTTGATAGAATTGATGCTGGAGATTATACACTCCAAATTATTCAAGACAATGACAATAATAAGTACTGGTCTACTGGTGATATATTTGAGCTAATCCAACCTGAGAAAATATTTAATTACGAAGGAAATATTAACATTAAAAAAAACTGGACCACATCAATAAAGTGGATGTTTAATACTTCAATGTAAATGTATCGGCATCCTGGAGTACCGGGAACTTTTTTCTGAATTCGTTTAACTTACTTTTTTCACAAATCGTTTGGTCTATCATCGTTTTATCGGATTCAAATTGGTCCATTCTATTTCCTAAAAAATCAAATGTTCTAGATTGACCATCATAATGAACGAGATTGCCATCTGTTCCAACTCGATTTACACCAAATGTGTAACAACTGTTTTCTATTGCTCTAGCTTTTAACAAATCTACCCAAGCACTAGATCTTTTGGCAGGCCAATTTGCAACGTATATTAATATATCATATTTATAGTTTTTGTCTTTAATATGATTTCTGCTCCAAACTGGAAATCGTAAGTCATAACAAATTAAAGGCATGATTTTCCAACCCTTTAATTCAATTATAACGCTACTGGTACCGGAACTATAGGTTTGGTCTTCATTTGCCATTGAGAACAAGTGCCGCTTATCATAATAATCAATTTGATCATTATTGACCACAAATAGTCTGTTGTAGTACTGTTTTTTTTCAATAACTGGTATGCTCCCCATTACCATTACCCCATAATCATTTGACATTTTTTTCATCCAACTCAGCGTTTTATCTTCTTTTTTTTCAGCTACTTTTTGAGCATTCATTGTAAATCCAGTTGTAAACATTTCTGGTAGAATGACCAGATCAGAAGATGGGATGGTCTTAAATATTTTCGTCAATTGATCTAAATTTCCATCTATATTTTCCCAATAAATATCCGTTTGGATGGAAGTGATTTTCATAATCAATTGTTAATTAAACCTTAAAAATAAACGATCCTACACAAAAATGGTTCGACTTTTGTACTTTTACCATTAAGTGAATACGGTTTTCAAATATAAATTTCTCTCATTCTTTACACTTGTTTTTGCCATAAAACTTGTTTTTGGAATTAATAATGACACTATAAATAAAGTGGATCCCGAAAGCGGTAGAAAAATAGGTTATTGGATTATTACAGGTGACATGAAGCCAAAAGAAGGGTATAATGCTAAGAATAAAATTGAAGAAGGAGTGTATGTCAATAGCAGAAAAAATGGCATTTGGATTAAGTATTGGCCTAATGGTAATGTAAGGAGTGAGATTAACTATAAAAATGGTAGAACTAATGGAGCTTACACCACCTATTTTCAAAATGGAAACGTGGAAGAAAAAGGTAGCGTAATTGCAGGAATGATGCGGGGTGAATTTACTTTATTTTGGCCTAATGGGAAGCTAAGGCAAAAGAAGAAATTCAATTTAAATGGCAAAACCGATGGGCAAGTTCTTTACTATTACCCTAACGGAAACAAAGAACTTGTTTTTGAGTCTAATAATGGAGTAGAAAATGGAAGCGCCTCATGGTATTATGAAAATGGAGACAAGAAAAAAGAATGCTTCTTTGATAATGGCACTGTCCAAAACTCTAAACAGTATGAACTACTTACTGAAATTACCACTTACATAGACGAAGAAATTGAGATGGGGCCAGAAATTCAAGGTAAGTTTAACAAAGCCAACAATAATCTTATTAATAATTACGGTAAAACCTATGACGAAAATAAAAATTTGCTCATGGACGGAGAGTTCAAAGATGGATACCTATACAACGGAAGACATTTTATTTATGATGAGTTTGGACTCTTAGAGAAAATAAAGGTTTTTAAGAACGGTGTTTTCGTAGGAAATGGTATTATTGGAAAGTATATATAATTTAGCTACTTTTTCAATTTAACAGATTGTCAAATACAAAAAAACAGGAGCTTCTTTTTTTGGGACTTTCAGGAATTTTTCTTGGCTCCCTAACATTACTAAATGTTTTAGGTACATCTAAATTCATTGATTACTCATTTCATTTATTTAATCTAGACATTCCATTCGTGATTGCAATTGGGGTTCTTCCATATCCGTTTACATTTTTATGTACTGATTTAATTAGTGAATTATTTGGGAAAAAAAGAGCAAATCAAGTAGTATGGATGGGGTTAATACTTAATGTATGGGTCTTCTTTTTTATCTGGATATCTGGGGTGTTAGATCCACCAGAAGTGCTCATTGACGGACTACCAAAAGTATTTTCAAACGGAGATCAAATTTTCATACCTCAAGAATATGCATTTTATCAAATTAGAAAATTAACCATGGGGGCCACCATTGCTTCAATGGTCGCATACCTTTCAGCTCAATTTGTTGATGTACATATTTTTCACTTTTTAAAAACAAAAACCAATGGCAAAAAACTTTGGTTAAGAAATAATGTCTCTACCTTATTTAGTCAACTAATTGATAGCTTTGCTGTGATTGTCATTACCCATTTTCTTGTAGATGGGCTTCCAAAAGGAGAGGATGGTCAGTTAACCCACTCTTTAGTGTATTTTATTTTTTCTGGTTATTTATTTAAGCTGGTAATTGCTCTTATAGATACTATCCCTTTCTATTATCTGACTAGAAAGTTTAAACCCTATTTTGAACCCATTTAAAGTAATTTCCCAATATCACTAACTAGCTTTTTCATTGCATTTTCATCTGTTCCGTCATAATAACCCCTGATGCGTTTTTTTTTATCAATTAATACCACATTTTCGGTGTGGATGAAATCAGCCTCACTTCCGTGCTGGTAGTTGGGGTCATTGATGGCTGGAACAACCATATAATCTTTTCTTGCTAATCGGTATAATTCTTTTTTATCGCCTGTTAAAAACCGCCAAGTTTCGTAATTAGCATCGTGTTCATTGGCATAATTATTCAATACGGAAACACTATCCATTTCAGGCCAAACAGTGTGGGATAGAATCAATACGTTTGGATTTTTTTTATAAAATTCATGCACTCTTTTGAGATTTTTTGTCATGATTGGGCAAATAGAACCACACGAAACGAAAAAAAAGTCGACTACAACCACTTTATTTTCTATTACGTTTTCCGATACTTCTAGCCCGTGTTGATCAACTAAATTAAATGGTGAAATTTGATGATAAATACCTTCAGTCCCAATCCCTCTATTGTGAAGCGAAGAGTCCACCAACTCTGGATTAATATCTCTAGGCGAAAGTATGGGTAATGTTTCCTTTTCAAAATCATTAAAAGCTACGAAGTAGGTTACGACAATAGCTATGATTGTAATACCCAAAAAAATGACAACTCTTCTAATTAAATCCATCTAATTGAATATAGATTTTACCGGTGTATTTCCCTTTTTCAAATCCATCGTGAGCTTCTGGTAAATTTTTCCAATCAAATTTATACTCTGCTACTGGTGTAATGTGTTTTTGTTTAGCTAATTTGACCAATTCTTGCAGTACATATTGAAGTTTTTCTGGTTTTTGATCTGCAATACTTAGTAAATTCAATCCAATTATTCCTTGTGATTTCATCAAAAGAAAAACAGGGTGAAATTTGCCGATCTTAAAAAGTTGAAATAAAGTAAAAAACATTCCTTTACGCTTTTTTGATCGATCGGATATTCCATAAAAAACTAATTTTCCATTGGTGTCTAAAATGGATAAATCTTTTTTAACTGTGTTTCCTCCAACAGCATTAAAGGCAGCACTTACCTTTTTATACTCTGGATAATTATTGACTTCTGATTTATAATCCGTTTCGGTAGTTACTATGGGTAAATCCACCCCGTTTTTTGTTAGGTAATCTACTTTTTGGGAGGACCTTGTTAATCCAATAACTTTACAACCTTTCCACTTAGCTAGTTGAGTTAATGCAGTACCCACACCACCTGAAGCAGCATGTATCAAAACCGTCTCTCCAGCATATAATTTAATTTCGTGACATAGAGCAAAATAGGCTGTACAATATTGGGTCGCTAAAGCTAAAGCAGCT
Organism: uncultured Flavobacteriales bacterium; assembly: GCA_964549345.1. Classification (GTDB taxonomy): domain Bacteria; phylum Bacteroidota; class Bacteroidia; order Flavobacteriales_D; family Parvicellaceae. The sequence goes on from CAZJVX010000014.1 coordinate 7,234, forward strand.
CCGTTTGAGATTTCTTTTGGAATTTCAACAATGCCATTAATTACAGTTTTAGCATATTCTGCATAACCTCCAAAACGGGTCATGGCCAAAACTCTTTTACCAATCCATTCTTTGTTTTTAGTATTCTTAACGTCAACTATTTCACCTATAACCTCATAGCCTAGTACGCATGGTAATGGAGGTGCTGCTTTATATAATCCTTTTCTAGCCATGACATCTGCATAATTAAGACCAAAGGCATGTACTTTTACGAGCAGTTCGTTATCTTCTAAAAGTGTTGGTTTTTCTACATCTACTTCTTTAAAAACTGAGCTAGATGGTGCTCCATATTTTACTAACTGAAAAGCTTTCATTTAATCCATTTTTGATGTGGATTCATAGTCTACATCAACACTTAACTGGCGTGATTCCGCTGCAGCTACCGCTAGTTGATCACATTTTTCGTTTTGTGGATGACCAGCATGACCCTTAATCCACTTGAAATGAACTTGGTGAACTCGAAATGATTTCAAAAATCGTTTCCACAAATCTTGGTTTTTTTTGGCTCTAAAATTCTTTTTTTCCCAATTAAAAACCCAACCTTTTTCAACCGCATCAACTACATATTTCGAGTCAGAATAAACCGTTACTTCTTGATGAAGCTTTTTTAAGGCTTCTAATCCCACAATGACTGCAAGAAGTTCCATTCTATTATTCGTGGTTAGTCTGTAACCGGCAGATAACTCCTTATAGTGTTTCCCGGCCATTAAAACTACTCCATATCCACCTGGTCCAGGGTTCCCCTTTGCGGCACCATCCGTGTAGATGTTTATCTTCATATAGATTCTGGATTTAATTCAGCACCACATTTTTTACAAAATAAGGCATCGTCATCGTGATTATCAAAAGAACAACTTGAGCACGCTTGTGTATTTAGTGACACTTTTGAAAGTTCAACTGAAATAAGGCCAGTGGGTACTGCAATTATGGCGTAACCCAGAATCATGATTATAGATGCAAAAAACTGACCTAAAGCGGTCTGAGGAGCTATATCACCATAACCTACAGTGGTAAGCGTTACAATGGCCCAATAGATACTTCTTGGAATGGACGTAAAACCATCTTTTGGATCTTCTATTAAATAAATAATCGTTCCCATCAATATGACAATGGAAAGCACAACAAATAAGAAAACGACAATTCGTTGCCTTGTAGCGATAAAAGCATCTTTCAGGGCTTTAGCTTCTTTCACATATCGAATTAATTTTAAAATTCTGAAAATTCTAATTAGCCGAATTGTTCGGATGGTTTTAATGGATGAAATATTATTTGCATTTGCACCTATGGCAATGCCTAAGTATGAAGGAAGCAAGGCTAATAGATCAATTATACCGTAAAAGCTTGTCATGTATTTAATAGGATTCTTAACTGAGCTTAGCCTCAGTACGTATTCTAATGAAAATATAATCGTAAAAGTCCACTCTGCTAAATCAAAGTACGATTGGTATTGGTTCCTTAAAGAGTCCACACTTTCAAGCATTACAGCAAGAACACTCAATAAGATTAGTATAAGCAAAGAAAGATCAAATATTTTACCTGCAGGAGTATCTGCTTCAAATATTATTTCGTGAATTTTATGCCTGAAATTATTCATCTTTTAACATTGAAATAATTTGTGGGAAATGCGTCATTTCAAGGACATTTATTTTCTTTTTTAGTGAATTTAATGTTTCTTCCTCTGACAAACTTACCTCAAATTGCTTTATGATCTTTCCTTCATCATAATTTTCATTCACATAATGAAATGTAATACCACTTTTAATTTCTTTGTTTGCTAGCACAGCATTATGAACATGATCTCCGTACATTCCCTTACCACCATAATGAGGAAGTAATGAAGGGTGCACATTAATAATTCTACCCTTAAATTTCTGCACAAATTCTTCAGGTATCCTTAATAAAAATCCTGCTAAGACAACTAAATCAATTTTATAACCTAGAATTATCTGTAGCAAATATCCACTTTTGGAGAATTCTTTTCTATTGAATAAAATACTATCTACATTAAAATCTTTCGCATATTGAATTACTGGACTATTTGGATTATTCGTGGCTACTAAATTGATATTTATATCATCATTCTCTTGAAAATGAGATAATATATTCTTAACGTTTGAACCCTTACCAGATGCTAATAATGCAATATTCATTAGAAAATTTCACGAAATATAAAGATTGATAATCACCTATTCAACTATAGGAATTGAATAAGTTTAAAGTAAAGTATTTTGCTGAATACAGGAAATGTTATTTATTTGCACTCTAAATCAATTAAAACACATAATAATGTCAGACGTAAAATCTAAAGTAATCTCTATCATAGTTGACAAATTAGGAGTTGACGAAGGAGAAGTAACTAATGAAGCAAGTTTCACTAATGATTTAGGTGCAGATTCATTAGATACTGTTGAATTGATCATGGAATTTGAAAAAGAATTCAACATTGCTATTCCAGATGAGCAGGCGGAAAACATTCAGACTGTTGGTGAAGCTATTTCTTATATAGAAGAGAATAAATAAAATTCTTCCTTTTACAATAAGCAAGTAAATTTTATGGAAAAAAAACGAGTTGTCGTAACTGGGTTAGGTGCGCTCACCCCCCTCGGAAATACAGTAGATACCTATTGGGATAACCTAATAGCCGGTAAAAGTGGAGCGGATTACATTACCAAATTTGATGCTAGTTTATTTAAAACCCAATTCGCTTGTGAAGTCAAAGGATTTGATCCATTGGAAATAATGGATAGAAAAGAGGTTCGAAAACTGGACCTCTTTTCTGTTTATGCTATGGCCACTGCCAAAGAAGCATTTGAAGATTCAAAAATTAACTTAGAAACTGTTAATCTTGACAGAGCTGGAGTGGTTTGGGGATCAGGTATAGGAGGAATGAAAACCTTTCAAGAAGAATGTTTCAATTACAAAGACGGTGATGGATCTCCTAGATTTAATCCGTTTTTTGTTCCAAAAATGATTGTGGATATAGCTGCAGGCCACATTTCCATCAAATATGGTCTCAAAGGTCCAAATTACGTAACTGTTTCTGCTTGTGCGTCTTCTACAAATGCCATCATTGATGCATTGATGCTAATTCAACTAGGAAAATGTGACTTTATTGTAACAGGAGGTAGTGAAGCAGGTGTTAACATTACGGGAATAGGAGGATTTAATGCGCTGAAGGCGTTATCAACCAGAAACGACACCCCTCAAACCGCTTCAAGACCTTTTGATGCCACACGTGACGGATTTGTTTTGGGTGAAGGCTCTGGATGTTTGATTTTAGAAGAATTAGAACATGCCAAAGCTAGAGGGGCGAAAATTTATGCTGAAGTTATTGGTGGTGGACTTACCGCAGATGCTCACCATATTACTGCACCTCACCCGGAAGGACATGGTGCTATTAGCGTAATGAGACAATCATTAGATGACGCAGGAATGAGTCCTGAAGAGGTCGATTATATCAACGTACACGGCACGTCTACTCCACTTGGTGATATTGCAGAAACTAAAGCAATTAAGGAAGTCTTTGGATCACACGCTTTCAATCTAAATATCAGTAGTACAAAATCAATGACTGGGCATTTATTAGGCGCAGCAGGAGCTATTGAAGCTATTGCTTCTATAAAAGCCGTGGAAAATAATATTGTTCCGCCTACTATCAATTTTGAGCATGAGGATGATCAAATTGACTACAATTTAAATTTGACACTAAATAAGGCGCAAAAAAGAACAGTTAATGCAGCTCTAAGCAATACATTTGGATTTGGAGGACACAATACATCAATAATTGTAAAAAAATTCCATGATTAGAAGACTCTTTCAAAGAAAGAAAGCTTCTATTTTATCCCCTTCATTTTTACACTTTTTAAACTCGTCTTTAGATGTTATCCCTAGAGATGAAAAATGGTATATTGAAGCCATAACACATCGGTCTAAGAAAAGTTTTGATCAGGACAGAAAAGATAATGAACGATTGGAATTCTTAGGTGATGCTTTTATTTCACTTGTTGTAGCCCACTATCTTCTTTTAAAATTCCCAAATAAAAGCGAAGGTGAATTAACTCAGTTGAGAGCAAAAATGGTAAGCAGAAATAATCTTAACAAAATTGCAGAGAAGCTACAATTGGAAAATCATATTGATTACCAAAAAAGTAAAAACACATACAAGTCTTTATTAGGGAATTGTCTTGAAGCACTATTTGGTGCTGTTTTGTTGGATCAAGGCTATGAAAAAGCCAAGAGTACATTTACTGAAAAAGTATTAAATAGCATTGTTGACATTAATCAAGTTATAATAGAAAATAGAGATTATAAGAGTGAGCTTATTATGCATTTTCAAAAAAAGAATCAAAAAATAGAATTTAAGGTTGAAAAATTGTCTGCAAATAATAATAAAATAGAATTTCTAGCTAGGGTTTTTTCCGAAGGTGTGATATTAGCAGAAGGTTTGGGTAACTCCAAAAAAGAGGCAGAAAGGAAAGCATGTAAAAAGGCTCTTACTTCGTTTTAACCATTTTTAAAAACCCCTGTTCCTTTTGATCTAAAAAACGCCATTTACCACGTTGTAACTCTCTTTTCTTTATACCAGCAAACTCAATTCGATCTAAATAAAGTAACTCTTTTTCAAAGTACTCCATTGTGCGTCTTATAACCCTGTTTTTACCGGAATGTAGAGTCACAATTAATTGTGTTCTATCTGTTCCATTTTTCCCATAAATGACGTCATCATATTTCACCATTCCGTTTTCTAATTGTATTCCATTTTTCATGGCAGTTAAACAATCTGGATGAATACTGCTAGATAATTGTATGATATATTTTTTTCGTACTCCAAAGCTTGGGTGAGTTAACCTTTTAGTCAAATCTCCATCATTAGTTAATATTAATAACCCTGTAGTATCTCTATCTAATCTACCAACAGGGTATACACGTTCTTTACACGCGCCCTCTATCAAATCCATCACCGTTTTACGATCGTGCGTATCCTTAACCGTAGTAATAAAGTTTCTTGGCTTATTTAATAATATATATCTAAACTTTTCAGATTTTAAAACCTTATTGTTATATGTAACTTTATCTTGATCATTGACCTTAATTCCAAGTGTAGTAACAACTTGATTATTAACCTTAATTTTTCCATCCAATATAAGCTTATCTGCTTCTCTTCTTGAGCAAACACCAGCATCAGCAATGTATTTATTAAGTCTAGTCATATTCTTGGCAGAATAAATGATGGAAAGTGATTGATTTTTTGTATTCCCTTAAAATTAGAAACAAATATAAGGTCAAATCGAGGTTCTAAATCGATTTTTTTCTCTTTAATGTAACAATCCATTGCCTCCAACAGTCTTTTTTCTTGATCAACTGATAATATATGGTTCATATAAGAAAAGAATGTAGATCTTAACTTAACTTCCACAAAAACTATGTGGTGCTCATGTCTTAAAATAATATCTATTTCTTTTTTAAAATGCCTCCAGTTTCTCTCCATTAATACATATTTTTTATTTAATAAATAGTTTAATGCCATTCTTTCTCCTAAATGACCTATCTGTAATGTACTTTTCATTTACATGTAATTTTATTGAACATTTTTCACCAAGGTTTCTTTTAAAGATTAAATTTAGACTCCAAAAAATTACAATATGAAAAAATTAGTTCTTACTCTATTTACATTGTGCTGTATTGGCATATCATTTTCACAAATAAAAACACCTCAACCAAGCCCTTCGTCTGTAATAACACAAACGGTAGGTATATCAAAAATTACCGTCAATTACTCTAGACCCGGAGCAAAGGACCGAGCGATTTTTGGCGAACTAGTTCCCTACAATAAAATTTGGCGGACTGGAGCAAATAAAGCTACCGCAATTACATTTGAAAGTGATGTTATTTTTGGTGAAACCAAAGTAAAAAAAGGCACCTACTCTCTCTTTACAGTTCCTGGTGAAAGTGAATGGGTTGTAATGCTTAATAAGGAAACTGAGCTTTGGGGCGCAGGAAACTATAATAAAGAAAATGAAGTTGCTTCATTAAAGGTGGACACAAAAAAAACTTCCGATTTTACAGAATCTTTTACCATTGATTTTAACACATTTACTGCTTTTGGTGCCATGATGAATTTAACTTGGGAAAACACACAAGTGAGTGTGCCCGTAATGACATTAGGTAAAGAAAAATTAGCTGAACAATTTAAAAAAGAACTTGTTGATGGGCCTGATGCTGGTCTATTTTACAATGGTGCACGATTTTATTTAGATAATGATCTAGATATAAGTCTCGCTTTAGAATGGATAACTGTAGCTACAGAAAAAAGACCTGAAGCTTTTTGGATGGTTTACCAGCAAGCTAGAATTTTAGACAAAGCGGGTAGCAAAAAAGAAGCTATACAGGCGGCTCAAAAAGTAATTTCTATTGCTTCTGAAAAAGAAGATGACTATGGATACATTGCTCGTGCTGAAAAATTGATAAAAGAATTGAAATCTAAATAATTTTCTTTTGTCTAATTAAAGACTGCAATAGAAAACCAAAAATAACGACTAAACTACATCCAACTAGGTTATACCAAAGATAACCCATCTTAAGCCATACAGGTGGGTTCTCTAGCGTATTGAAATAGTGAATCACAATCACTATAATTTCAGCGAAAATAGAAGCATAAAAAACAGCATTAGCTTGGATTTTTTTAAAGTAAAACGCTACTATAAAAATCCCCAATATAGTGCCGTAAAACAGAGACCCTAAAAGATTTACTGCCTGGATTAAATTTTCAAACAAAGAGGCGGTTGTAGCAAAAACAATAGCTAGAACGCCCCATAAAAAAGTGAAATATTTTGAGGATCTTAGGTAATGATAATCGGTTTTATTTTTGACCATAGATCTTTTGTACAAATCCACTGTAGTGGTTGATGCTAGCGCGTTTAATTCGGATGCTGTAGAAGACATGGCAGCTGAAAACATGACTGCAAAGAGTAGTCCAATAATGCCATGGGGTAAATAATCCATTACATAGGACATGAATATGTAATCTTTATCATTGATTTCGGCATTGGGATTGTTTGATTTCACTAATGCTTTAACTTCTTCTCTTACCTCCATCATTTCATCTTCTAAATTCAATATTTTTTGATCTAAAATTTCATCCGTCACTTTTTTTGATTGGTTAGAAATCATGAGATCAATTGCTCTTTTTTTCTCTTCATGTAGCGTTGAAAATCTATTTTCTAACTCAATAACACCTATTTTGTATTCAGACTGTTTTAGTTGCTCTAATTCTACTTTATTAAAGAAAACGGGTGGTGTATTATATTGATAAAACACAAAAACCAATACACCGATGAATAAAATAATAAACTGCATTGGTACTTTCAATAACCCATTCATAATCAGTCCAAGTCTACTTTCAGCTAAAGATTTACCAGTAAGGTAACGTTGGACCTGAGACTGATCTGTGCCAAAATAGGAAAGGAAAAGAAATAGTGCGGCAGTTGTACCGGTCCAGAAATTATAGCGATCATCCAAATCAAATTCAAAATTGATAAGGTTCATTTTACCCATCTTTCCAGCAATTGTCATGGCATCAATTAACCCAATTTGTTCAGGTAACATATTTAATACTAGAATACCAGCTAAAATCATTCCACCCATCATAACGGCCATTTGCTGTTTTTGAGTTTGGGTTACAGCTTTTGTACCTCCAGACACAGTGTAGATAATCACCAATACACCGATAAAAATATTGGTTAGAGTGAGGTTCCAGTGTAATAAAGTAGATAAAATTATAGCAGGTGCATAAATGGTTATACCAGCTGCTAAACCTCTTTGAACTAAAAATAAAAGAGCAGCAAGGGTTCTTGTTTTTAAGTCAAATCTTGATTCTAAATACTCATAGGCTGTATATACTTTAAGCCGATAAAATATGGGGACAAATGTGATACAAAGAATGACCATGGCAATGGGGAGGCCCAAATAGAACTGCAAAAACCGCATACCGTCCGTGTAAGCCTGACCAGGTGTAGAAAGAAAAGTGATGGCGCTAGCTTGTGTGGCCATTATAGAAATGCCAATCCCCCACCACTTTGCATCATTATTTCCTTTTAAAAACGAAGATAAATCCTTAGATCCTCTTGTTTTCCACACACCATATCCCACAATAGTAAGAAGTGTGCCAATTAAAATAAACCAATCTAGACCACTCATGAGAAAGTTAATGTCAGTGTATACAGCAAAACAACTGTAAAGAACAAGAATACCAAAAGCAAAAAGTACCACCCTTTCCAGCTTTTAAAAACAGGAGGTCTTTCAGAGTCATTCATGAGAAAGAGAAATTAAATTAACTAATAATTTATAAGCACCACTAACCCCAGCAGGTAATTCTCTAAAAAAAGAAATCCCAGTATATATATAGTTTCCTTTCCCATAAGGGGCAATTAATAGCCCCCCCTTTTTGGGCTGTTCTCCCGAGTCAGACCAACTTAAGATGGCCTGGTACTCTTTGCTCCATCCATCAGGGAAATACAATCCACGTTCTTGAACCCAGTCGTCAAAATCAGATTTGGTCATTTTATTAGGCTTATTAAGTACAACGTGATCAGGATGAAGAAACGTGACTGGAGCATCTTCTTGGGTTACACGATCTCTTGAAATTTTCAACGGATAAGGAAAAAAAGACTTTGTTTTTAGTCTGTAACTTGTGTTATACTGTACAATTAAGTTTCCTCCTTGCTTTACAAATCGGAGTAGCATTGGAGTTAATTGAGATGCCTTGTCATTTACGTTAAAAAAGCGAACCCCCGTTAAAATCACATCATAGGATAACAGCGTAGATTCATCAAGCTTTTCTGGATCAAGAAAATCTAATTCATACCCTAAATTCAACAACGCGTCTCCAACTTTATCTCCCGCACCCATTAGATATCCTATTTTCTTGTATGGAATATTCAAATCAAGTGAAACAAGCTTCATTTTAGCATCTGGAAACCACAATTGAGACGAAATATGATCATACGCTATAGGGTGAAACCCCTTAGCTAATCTGCCATTTATATACACTTCTGCAAAACCAGTTTCGGCATTAGATGCTGGGGTTATTTCAAAAATGATTTTCTGTTCTTCATCCGCTAATTTAAATTGGAATGAATTGGATCCCGTCACATTCCATCCTTTGGGTGTTTTGAGTTCAATTGACCCTGATTGATTCTTTGAATGAGATCTTAAATTGATCACTACTTTTTGCTTTTTTAAAGGGGTAAAAATTTTAACATTTTGATCCAAGTCGGCTGTTACTTTTGGGGTGATCACCCAATTCTTTTTTTGTTCCCCTTTTACAGGGTCGTTCCATTTAAAAATCAATGGTCTTAAAAATGAAATCATCACTTCATCTACTTCAAAGGTTAGTTTAAAGTGAGCAGATGGCAATGATTCTGGTTGCCCTATTAATAGCTGATCGTTTACTACTGAGCCACCTAAGTTAGACGGATTAACTAACCAATAGGGTTGACTAATTTTGGTTGTCTTTGATATTAACCATTTGTTCTTAATATTTATGACCTGGTTAAAAGGTAATTCTTCATTGTAGTTTTGAGAATAATCTGTCTCGAGGATTTCAAAATTTCTAAATTTTACCCCTTCAGTACTTCTATTGATTATTTCAATATTAAAAGAACACGTATCTCCTTTTGTCTTGCTTGACGACAACGTAGAAACTTCTACAAATAAACCAAGGCATTGTCTCAGGACTTCATCGATTTGAGTCATCTTTTTTTTCTTCCAAAAGTCATCGTTTAATTTACTGATCATAGACCTCAACTCTAAGAGAGTACGCACACTATTTGCAGGGTTATCATGATCAAATTGATTAATAAGTTCATTTAACTTGAGTTGAAGTTTCGAACTAGATTGTATTCTGTTCCAAGAAAAATCAATTCCTTCGAACAAACTTTTTTCAGCCACATCCCCTTTTAGGTGTTCAAAATATTCCACGTATTCCCCTCTTTTACCGGTTGACCCAAATCCTTGGGATTTATGCATCGTCCTGCTTTTAGCAGCCATTTCCAAATAAGATTCACCCAGTAAATTATTGTATCCCCCAATGTCTTCCGCCACTACTCCCTCATCATCTTCAGAAATATTATCATTCCACCACCTCCCCGTATTGACCACAACTCTCTTTGGTTGCCAAGGTTTCACGTATTGCAATTGTTCTGGATACATTTTTGGGTCACCCGATATATCATACGCTTCCATAGCCAATATGGCTGAAGTAGTATGATGTCCATGGCCACCTTTAGAATTAGGTGGAAACCGGCATACCACAATGTCGGGTCTAAATTTTCGTATCACCCAAACTACGTCCGACAATATTTTGTCTTTATCCCAGATTTGAAGTGTTTCTCTTGGATTTTTGGAATAACCAAAGTCGTTAGCTCTGGTAAAAAATTGTACTCCGCCATCTACTGATCTTGCTGAAAGTAATTCTTGCGTTCTAAGAATACCTAATTCTTCTCTAATTTCTGTACCAATGAGATTTTGCCCTCCATCTCCTCTTGTAAGAGAAAGATAACCAGTATGCATTTTTTTTTCATTTGCACAGTAACTTATAAAACGTGTATTTTCATCATCTGGGTGAGCCGCTAAGTAAAGAACATTTCCAAGGGTATTTATCTTTTGTATTTCATGTAAAATTCTGCTACTATTCCACTGTTGGGCCTGAAAGAGCGGTATTAACATTATGAATGAAATGATTGTAAGAAGTCTCATTATCTAATTTGTAGATAAATTTATTTGATTTTTAGTAACTGTGAAGTTCATGTCTAGACCTAATGGTATTGTCCAATTCTCGTTTTCATGACCGCCAGGAAAATTAAAGGCCACAGGGAAGTCAAATTCTTGAACCTTTTCCAATACCATTTCTTCTAGGCTTAATCCAAAAGGGATTTTGTTATCCTTTATTTTAGTAAAATGACCTAAAATAAGTCCTCCAATATGATGAAATACACCAGCAAATTTCAATTGCCACAATAGACGATCAATAGCATAGTA
>CAZJVX010000015.1:0-18235 GCA_964549345.1 uncultured Flavobacteriales bacterium
TTGATGTATTACAATAATCATTATAATTTTGAGTTCTAAAGATAATCATTGTAGATGAGAAGTAGTGTAGTCGTAATTATTATTTTATTTTGGATAAACACAAGTTTTTCCCAGCAAGTCGTCCATATTAGCTCAGATGTAAATTACAAAAATCACTTAGATGATTTAAATTTAGATTTAACATTTTACGCTGAAAATGGATTTCAAGATTATTCGACAAAACAATTGTATTTTCAAAACGAACTAGTATTTGGTTCTTATGAAGTGCTAAGTTTTGAATTTAAAGAAGAATTAGTGGAATTCACATATGATAACTCCAATTCATTACATTACGATGAAAACTACAAGATCAGTTTTCGTAATCAAGAGGAAAACTATAAGGTTAAAAAGACACAACTGCTACTCTCTTGCATTAGAACAGTTAACGGAAAAAATTACAGAGTAACAAAATTTAATGTTTCACTTAAAAAGACACATTCTATTTTAAACAATAAAAAATCATCTGAGTTCGCTTCACAGTCTATTTTATCTAATGGATGGAACTGGTACAAACTTGGTATTTACCAAAGCGGACTGTACAAAATTGATTATTCTTACTTAATTAATCATGGTATTATTGATGGACCTACGCCATCTTCTCAACTTCACTTATACTCAAATAATCAAGGTTTGTTAAATACAGAAAATGGTACTTTTAGACCTGATGATTTAATGCAACGAACCTTGCATATTAATGATGGTAATGACGGAAATTTTTCCTCCGGAGATTATGTCCTTTTTTATCATAACGGTAGTGACAGAGTAGAGATGGATAATGGTAAGTACAGGCACGTTAATCATATTTATTCTGATAGCGCTTATTGCTTTTTAGGGATTGGCACTGGTGCTACAAACTCTACGGATAGTATTAATAATCTAAACCTAAATTACAACCAGGTGATTAATGAATTTTGGGATTTTGCATATATAAATGAAGATGAAATAAATCTGTTAAAATCCGGTGCTATTTGGTTAGGTGATGTTTTTGATTTAACAAATCAATACACATATGATTTCCCATTTAGCAACCTTAGCGACTCTTCTTTATTGAAGATTAGGGTTGTCAGCAAATCTTCGTCTACTCCAGCTTCATTTAACTTATCCTTATTTGGACAAAATAGAACAATTGCTATTAATGGATCTGGAAGTTCTTATTTGTCTGATGCAGGAAGAGCAGCAGTAGTTGAATATCCATTTGTAAACAATTTAAATTCCAATTTTCAAGTTGATTTAACTTACAATAACAATGGTTCGCCCTCCTCTAAAGGCTACTTGGACTACATTGAAGTCAATTGTATGAGGCAACTAATTGTAGATAATTCCTCTTTTGATTTTAGGCTTTCGAGTGACAATTTAGTTTGGTCAAAAATTAACCTCCAAAACAGCAATTCTGTACAAATGATTTGGGATATAACAGATTTAAATAATGTCAAAAATTTAGTTTTTGAACAAGATGGAAATAACTTATTTTTTATAGAAGAGATTGATAGTTTAAAAAATTACATAGCTATATCAGGGAACTCATTTCCATATCCAACATTTGTGAAAAGGGTAGAAAGTCAAAATTTACATGGTTTATCATCAGCTGATGTAATTATAATAACGAACAGTAAATTTACTCAGTCAGCTGCAAGGCTGAAAACATTCCATGAACAAGAAGGTCTATCCGTTCATGTCGTTACAGATCAACAGATATACAATGAATTTTCTTCAGGCATGAGAGATGCAACCGCATTAAAACAATTTTTAAGAATGTTTTATGTTCGTGGATCTGGTATTCCCAATCAGATTCCTAAATATTGTGTATTGATTGGTGACGGAACGTATGATAATAGAAATATTTTAGATCACGGAAATAATTTGTTACCTGTATTTGAGTCTCAAGAATCCCTTTCAAAGGTGAACACGTTTGCAACGGATGATTTCTTTGCCATATTATCAGAAGGTGGATCTATGCGGAATACAGACTTACTGAATATTGCTATTGGAAGATTAACTGTATCTACTGAGCAAGAGGCCATGGATATGGTTCAAAAAATAATCCAATATCAAACCATTGACACTACAAATTCATCTCTCGATTGTAATATCAATACAAGCAATGGGATTTTAGGCGACTGGAGAAACAAAGTAATCCTAGTTAGCGATGATGAAGATCAAAACGCCTATTTCAATGACATTGAAATAATGGCTTCAAAAATTGAGCAAACAAAACCTACTCAAAATGTTATAAAAATTCATGCTGATGCCTATGCTCAACAACCCTCTGCAACAGGTGAAAGAATTCCTGATGCTGAGCTTGCTATCAATCAGAGAGTAAATGATGGTGCTCTTTTGGTTAATTACATTGGCCATGGCGGTGAAACAGGTTGGGCGCATGAGCAAATACTTAAAGTACCCACTATTCAAAACTGGTCTAATTTATCTAATATGCCGGTGTTTATGACAGCAACTTGCGAGTTTGGCAGGTTTGATGACCATGATCGTGTATCTGCAGGTGAATATGTGTTGTTAAATCCAAATGGAGGAGGTGTGGGTCTTTATACGACAACAAGATTGGTTTATGCAACTCCAAATGAATGGTTGAATAGGTATTTCTATGATACTGTGTTTGACTTGGTAAATTATAAAGCTCAAAGGTTAGGTGATATCTACAAAGGCACAAAAAATAAGTTTGCAATCAATAGTGCAGATCAGAATTATAGAAAATTTGCATTACTCGGAGACCCTGCATTAAAATTGGCTTTACCTGAAATGCATGTTGTTTTAGATTCTACGAGTACCGATACGATTCGTGCATTGGACGAATTAGTAATTTATGGACACATAGAAAATGAATATTACCAACCATATTCTAATTTTGATGGTGTCGTAAATATTTCATTATTCGATAAAAAAACATCCTTTTCTACCTTGGGTACAAATTCTGGATCTTCGGCTTCACCCTTTCAAATGTGGAAAAATCTGATTTACAAGGGAAAGTCTACCGTAACGAATGGTCAATTTACTTTTAGATTAAAAGTTCCTAAGGATATTGATTATTCATTTGGAAGTTCAAGAATCAGTTTCTATGTTGAAAATGGTCATATTGATGGAAATGGAAGTGATGAGAATTTAATTATTGGAGGTATCAACACCAATGCTACAAACGATGAGGTTGGTCCAGACGTTAAGCTCTACATGAATGATATGAATTTTGTTTCTGGTGGTATTTCAAACAACAGTCCCGTGTTGATTGCTCATATATTTGACTCAAACGGAATAAATACAGTAGGGAATGGAATTGGTCATGACATTGAGCTCATTTTAGATGCTGATTATGCAAATAGCATAGTTTTAAATGAATATTATGAATCCGATTTAGACTCTTATCAGAGTGGTAAGATTTTCTATGAATTAACAGATTTGTCTTCTGGTGAACATCAAATTGAGTTAAAAGTTTGGGATAATTATAATAATTCATCTAAATCAGATATCAACTTTGTTGTTGTTGATAATAAAGAGGTAAAACTTAATCACGTATTAAATTACCCGAATCCTTTTACAACAAATACTTCTTTCTTTTTTGAACATAATCAAAATTGCAACTATCTTGATGTTGACATTCATATCTATAACGTTTCAGGAAAAACAGTGAAGACAATAAATAGGAGAATTCACAATGAAGGTTTTAGATCAAGCGGCATTTCATGGGATGGGTTAGATGATTTTGGTGAACAATTGGCTAGAGGGGTCTATTTATATAAACTAAAGGTTACAAATGAACAAGGGCTTAGTTCGTCTAAAACAGAAACAATGTTCCTTTTGAAATAATTAAAAACTATATACTATTTATATATATTTGTCGTTATAGTGAATTATGATAAAAAGTATGGGAAACTTAAATCGATATAAAATACAATCTGCTTTTATGCTTGTTGCACTCTTTTTAGTAAGCAATACAAGGGCACAAATTTCAACACAAACGTTAAACGGAAGTTCTGGTATAAACACAATAACTTCTGCGGTTCCTTTTTTATTGATTTCCCCTGACTCAAGATCAGGTGCAATGGGAGATGCTGGTGTTGCAATTAGTCCAGATGCAAATGCTGTTCATTGGAATCCAGCTAAGTTGGTTTTTATTGATGAAATGAATGATATGGGATATAGTTTGTCTTATTCACCTTGGCTAAGAGCGCTTGTTAATGACATTAACCTAGCCTATCTTTCAGGATATAAAAGATTAGACCGTTTTTCAAGTATTGGTGTGTCGCTGAGGTATTTCTCTTTAGGAAGTATCACCTTTACGGATGTATATGGCCAAACCATTCGTGACTTTAACCCCAATGAATTTGCTGTTGATTTAGCCTACTCAAGAAAATTAAGTGATAACTTTTCAGCTGGCTTGACAGCTAGGTATATTTTCTCAAACTTAACAGGCGGAACACAGGTTGCCGGTGCAAGTACAAAACCTGGGCAAAGCATATCTACTGATTTGTCATTTTATTACCAATCCAATCCTTTTGATATTGGAGATATGCCTTCTTCTCTGGCATTTGGAGCAAATATTTCAAATATTGGAGCTAAAATGGCTTACACGGAAAATGCGGATAGAGATTTCATACCAACCAATTTTAGACTTGGTTCAGCTCTTAATATGGATTTAGATGAATACAATAAATTTACATTTACCATTGATGCAAATAAATTATTAATTCCAACACCGCCCATTTACGACCCTAACAATCCCAATATGATTCTCTCTGGCAGAGATCCCAATGTTGGAGTGGCTACGGGTATGTTTGGATCATTTACTGATGCCCCTGGAAGTTTAGTAAATGATGGAGGCGTTTACACTGTAGAAAATGGTTCTAGATTTAGAGAGGAGTTAAGAGAAGTGAATTTATCAGCAGGCGCTGAGTTTTTGTATTCTGAATTATTTGCTGTAAGAGCAGGTTACTTTTACGAACATCCTACCAAAGGTAATAGACAATTCATTTCTTTTGGAGCGGGTATTAAATATAAAGTTATCGGGTTAGATTTGTCTTATATTCTCGCATTAACTCAACAGAGCCCATTAGCAAACACCATAAGATTTTCTATTAAGTTTAATCTTGGTTCTACTGATTCGGGTTCTACTGAGTAATATCAGCTATTTATTATCTTTATAGCAAATGATTAAGAAAATTTCATTCTCCTATAAGGTCTACAATTCTGTTAAAGATTTGAATGAATCAGATCAAAATTTAATTTTAGCCTCTGACCAAATTCTTGAAAAAGCATATGCGATATATTCTGGTTTTAATGTAGGTGCATCTGCTTTACTGGAAAATGGAGAAATCATGACTGCTAATAATCAAGAAAACATGGCTTTGCCTTCTTCGTTATGTGCAGAACGAGTCCTGTTGTATTATTGTCGCGCACACTTTCCTGATTTAGTTATTAAAAAAATGGCCGTTTCTGTAAGAGCTACACATGCCATAATAAAAGAACCCATTACCCCTTGCGGAGCATGTAGACAAGTCATGGTAGAGTATGAAAGAAATCAAAACTCAGACATACCTATTTTTTTAAAAGGTGAGATCGGAGAAATTTATGAACTTGATAGTATCTCTGATTTATTACCTCTTGCATTTAAAACTGATGCGTTAAAGCGGCATTAATTCGCAACATTTCAACAGTTTAAGTAACTTTAATATATATTTGTTTTAATAGTTTAAATTATGTCTATTCAAACGATGGAAAAAAATACAAAATCCAAGAAAAAAAACTCGTTGGGTTTTTCAAAAGAACAGTATATCAAATGGTATAAAGATATGCTTGTGATGAGAAAAGTTGAAGAACGTGTTGGTCACCTGTATATCCAACAAAAGTTTGGTGGATTTTGTCACCTGTACATAGGGCAAGAGGCCATTGTTGCAGGTACAGTTTCTGCATGCCAAAAAGAAGATAAACACATCACAGCATACAGAGACCATGCTCATCCAATTGGGTTAGGTATTCATCCTAAATATATGTTAGCTGAACTTTATGGAAAAAAGACAGGTATGTCTAAAGGAAAAGGTGGCTCTATGCATATGTTTAAAAAAGAAGTTAATCTTATGGGTGGCCACGGTATTGTAGGTGCTCAAATACCCATGGGGGCCGGAATAGCATTTGCGGACAAGTACAAAGGAAACAAAAATGTCACCTTTTGTTCATTTGGAGACGGAGCTGCAAGACAAGGTGCACTTCATGAGACATTTAATATGGCCATGATGTGGAAATTACCAGTAGTATTTATCATTGAAAATAATAATTATGCCATGGGTACATCTGTAAAAAGAACAACTAATGTTGAAGACATGAGTGAAATTGGAAAATCTTATCATATGCCTTCCTTTGTTGTAAATGGGATGTCTGTTGAAGATGTACATCACGCCATTGAAGATGCCTGCGACAGAGCAAGAAAGGGTGATGGTCCAACATTACTTGACATAAGAACATACAGGTACAAAGGACACTCCATGTCTGATCCACAAAAATATAGAACTAAAGATGAAGTCGAAGATTATAAGCAAAAAGATCCAATCACTCAAGTTCTAAAAACAATAGAAGCCAATAAATTAGCTTCTGAAAAAGAAATTAAAGAGATTCAAAATGAAGTAAAGAAAATAGTAGAGGAATCTGTAAAATTTGCTGAAGAATCTCCAGACCTTGAACCTCACGAGTTATACGAAGACGTATATGTTCAAAAAGACTATCCTTTTATTAAAGAATATTTATAACATTTGATTTATGGCCGAAATTGTTAGGATGCCCAAGCTAAGTGACACCATGACTGAAGGTGTTGTTGCGGAATGGCATAAAAGTGTTGGTGACAGCATTGAAAGTGGTGACTTATTAGCAGATATTGAAACCGATAAAGCTACTATGGAGTTTGAATCCTTCCAAGAAGGTGTGCTCTTACACATTGGTGTGGAAAAAGGTCAGACTGCTCCAGTTGATTCAATCTTAGCTATTTTAGGAGAAAAAGGTGAAGATGTTACAGCACTTTTAAAAGAAGATCAAGAGCCACAAAAACCCAACAAAGACGAAGTATCTGAAACTGAGATTATCCCACCCAAAGCTGAAGAAGTTAAACCTGTGGAAGTGAGCCAACCTGCTCCTCAACCTGCCCCATCTTTATCTACAGATCAAACGCAAACAACAACTACTTTTCCACCTTCTACCACTGTTTCTAACGGAGTTGTAAAGGCATCACCCTTAGCTAAAAAATTGGCTGATGAGCGAGGTCTTAATTTAAATTTAATTAAGGGTACTGGCACTGACGGCAGAATTGTCAAAAGAGATATTGAAAATTTTCAAGGAAAAGCATCATTTAGTGGTATAGAATCTTTCGTTGATGAGCCTGTTTCGCAGATGAGAAAGGTCATTGCGCAAAGGCTTGCCGAAAGTAAATTTTCAGCTCCACATTTTTATTTGACAGTTAGCATTGATATGGATAATGCTATAGAGGTAAGAACTTCAATAAATAAATCTATCAATCCATTAAAAGTTTCTTTTAATGATTTAGTGGTAAAAGCCGTAGCAGTTTCTCTCAAGGAAAATCCAAAAGTCAATGCCTCATGGTACGGTGATTTTATTAGATATAATGAACATGTTCATATTGGTGTGGCAGTTGCTGTTGATGAAGGTTTACTTGTTCCAGTTGTCCGATTTGCCGATGAAAAACCATTGACTCAAATTGGTGCAGAAGTAAAGGAATTCGCACAAAAAGCTAAAGATAAAAAACTTCAACCTGAAGATTGGGCTGGTAACACATTTACAATCTCAAACTTAGGTATGTTTGGTATTGATGAATTTACTGCTATTGTTAATCCTCCAGACTCATGCATATTAGCAGTAGGTGGAATTCAACAGGTTCCTGTAGTTAAAAATGGTCAAGTAACTCCTGGAAATGTTATGAAAGTTACCTTAAGTTGCGATCACCGAGTTGTAGATGGTGCTGTAGGATCTGCATTTCTAAACTCCTTCAAGAATTATTTAGAAAATCCAGTTTTATTACTTGGTAAAGATTCTATTTGAGAATTTTATTTAATTTAATTTCAAGAATGATTTAATTTTTGAAATTGCAACATGATATACTTAATACGTCAATTGATTACCTGAAGGGTGTAGGACCTAAGAGAGGAGAAGTGCTGAAAAGTGAGTTGGGGATTTATACATATCTCGATTTGCTCCATTACTTTCCGTTTAGATATATTGATAGATCAAGTACAATCAAGGTAAATCAAATCCAAGAAGCAAATACTGCTGTTCAGCTTTCCGTAGTTATTTATGATATCGAAGAATTGGGGCCTCCAAGACGTAAAAGGTTAGTTGCTCATGCGAGAGACGAAACAGGCGATGTGGTTTTAGTTTGGTTTAAGGGGGTTAAGTGGATAAAATCTTCTATTGAAATAGGTAAAAAATATGTTTTATATGGGAAGGCAACTGAATACAATAACAGGTGGAATTTTAATCATCCTGAATTAGAATTAGAGGACAAAAACAAAAATAAAATGGGTGAATTACAACCCATATATCATTCAGGAGAAATGTTAACCAAGTTTGGCCTTCATTCCCGAGGAATAGAAAATTTACAACGCAATTTGTTGCCACTTGTAATAGGTTACTTAAATCAAACCCTATCCCCCGAGTTAGAAAAAAAGAATGCATTTTTATCCAATAAGGAAACATTCAAAAATATTCACTTTCCTGAAAACCCTTCTTTACTGAAAAAAGCTATTCTTAGACTTAAATATGAAGAGTTGTTTTTTCTACAACTTAGTATGACAAAACAAAAGATAACAACAAGAAGACAAGTAGATGGTTTTAGGTTTGAAATTGTAGGTCAATATTTTAATGACTTTTATCATCACCATTTAGGCTTTGAACTCACAAACGCACAAAAAAAGGTCATCAAGGAGTTTAGAAAAGATTTAGGTCTGGGGAAACACATGAATAGATTACTGCAAGGTGATGTGGGTAGCGGAAAAACAATAGTTGCTATCTTAACTATCCTATTAGCTATTGATAATGGATTTCAAGCGTGCCTTATGGCACCTACCGAAATTCTAGCAAACCAACATTATGATTCTATTCAACCTCATTTTCGAAAATTAGGTTTAAAAGTTTCTTTACTTACAGGTTCGGTAAAAAAGAAAGATAGAGTTGTAATTCATGAAGATTTAGAAAGCGGAGAATTAAATTTATTGATTGGTACGCATGCTTTATTAGAAGATAAGGTAAAATTTCAAAATCTAGGACTAGCAGTAATTGATGAACAACATCGTTTTGGTGTAGCTCAAAGAGCAAAACTTTGGAAAAAAAACAGCTGTCCTCCACATATTCTAGTCATGACAGCAACTCCAATTCCAAGAACATTAGCGATGACTTTTTACGGAGATTTAGATGTTTCTGTTATTGACGAACTTCCTCCTGGAAGAAAGTCAATCAAAACGGTTCACCGTTTCGACTCCAGCAGGTTAAAAGTATTTCAATTTATTGAAGATGAAATTAAGCTCGGAAGACAGGTTTATATTGTATATCCTTTGATTGAAGAATCGGAAAAAATGGATTATAAAGACCTTATGGATGGATATGAAAGTGTAGTAAGGCGTTTCCCGTTGCCTGATTATACAGTAAGTATTGTACATGGTAAAATGAAACCTGATGATAAAGAGTTTGAGATGGAACGATTTGTAAGTGGTAAATCTCAAATAATGGTTGCAACAACTGTTATAGAAGTTGGAGTTAATGTTCCTAATGCCTCATTAATGGTTATAGAAAGTGCAGAAAGATTTGGGCTTTCACAATTACATCAACTAAGAGGTAGAGTAGGACGTGGTGCTGACCAGTCTTATTGCATATTGATGACAGGATTTAAACTTTCAGAAGACGGAAAAACTAGAATAGAAACAATGGTTAGAACTAATGATGGATTTGAAATAGCAGAGCAAGATTTGAGATTAAGAGGTCCAGGAGACATTATGGGAACGCAACAAAGTGGTGTTTTAGATTTTAAACTTGCTGATTTAGCTAAGGACGCTCAACTAGTTCAACTTACCAAACGACATGTGGATGAACTACTAATAAGAGATCCTGATTTAAAATTGAAAGAAAGCTTCTTTATAAGAAAAGAATTAATTAGGCAGTCAAAACTCAAACCCAATTGGAGCAATATAAGTTAAATTCTCACCAACATATTTTTATATTTGCCCTTCAATATTTTCAAAATGGCAACAACATCAGATATTAGAAACGGACTTTGTATCAAACATAATCATAAATTGATGCAAATAATTGAATTTCAACATGTAAAACCTGGCAAAGGTCCAGCTTTTGTAAGGACAAAGATGAAAGGAATTGAAGATGGACGGGTGCTTGACCATACATTTCCAGCCGGACACAAGATTGAAACGGTAAGAATTGAAAATAGACCCTATCAATTCTTGTATATGGAGGGGACTGGTTATCATTTCATGCATACCGAAAATTTTGAGCAAATATTTGTTGAAGGTCATATGATTGATAAGCCTGATTTCCTTAAAGAAGGTATGGTATGTACTATCATTTTTCATGCAGAAGAAGAAATGCCTTTAATTGTGGAGCAACCCCAATTTCTAGAAGCAGAAGTAACTTATTCTGAGCCCGGAATTAAAGGGGATACGGCAACTAACACCATGAAACCTGCAACTATTGATACAGGAGCAGAAGTTAGGGTTCCTTTATTTATCAATACGGGGGATAAAATAAAGGTGGATGTTCAAAAGGGAGTTTATGTAGAAAGGGTAAAGTCATGAGTTACACCATACACGGTATACAACATATAGGAGTTGGTGTTCCATGCCACGAAGATGCTTGGAAATGGTATAGGAAGTTTTTTGGAATGGATATTCCTTTGTTTAATGATGAGGCAGAAGCACCTTTAATGACCATTTATACGGAAGGTAAAGTTATCTCTAAGCGTGCGGCCATGATACTAAATATAAAGGGAGGTTGTGCCATGGAGGTGGTCTGCCCGAGTACGTTTAAAGCAACACATTCTAAAATCAAACATCAACTAGGAGATTTGGGAATTTTCATAGGTCAGGTTAAATCCCCAGATGTATCTAAGGCCTATGACTTTTTTATTAAAAACAAAGCCAATGTAATTTCAGAAATTGCAAGTACACCAGATGGTAGAGAAACATTTTACGTAAAGGATCTTGATAATTTACTCTGGCAAATCATTCCAGCAAATGATTTTTATACAAGTCATCCAACTGTTACTGGCGGAACAGCAGGGTGTAGTGTGGGAGTTTCAGATATGGATAAGTCAATTGATTTTTATGCATTGCTTGGATATGATGAGGTTGTTTTTGATAAAAGTGGTGTTTTTGAAGATTGGTCAAGTATTGAAGGAGGCGCTAGTCAATTTAGAAGGGTTCTTCTTACGCAAAAAAATCCCTCAGGTGGTGGCTTCTCAAAGTTAGCTGGTAAAAGCTACATAGAGTTAGTTCAAGATTTGACAGATAGAAAACCAGTTAAAATATATGCAGATAGACTCTGGGGAGATACCGGATTTGTTCATTTAGGTTTTGATGTGAGAAATATGCAATCCTTAGGAAAGACATTATCTTCAGAAGGTCACGGGTTTACTTGTGATACAAAAGATGTGTTAAGTATGGGTGAATCTACAAAAGTACATTGTACATATTGTGAAGATCCAGATGGAACCCTGATTGAAATGATTGAAGTATATAAAATCCCAATAATCGAAAAATTAGGGCTTTACCTTAATGTAGAAAAAAGACCTGCTAGCCAACCTCTTCCTAATTGGATGCTTAAGGCGATGAAATTCTCTAGGATAAAAGACTAAGTTCCCGATTGTTTTCGTAATATTTTATAAAAAATGCGAGGTAAAAAACGTTTTACTTTGACCATTAAAATCTCTTTTCCTCCAGTATAAATTTCGTGTTTTTCATCTAAAATTCCGTTGATGATATCCTGTGCACACTTTTTAGCACTTATACCTTTTTCTTGATTGTTATCTAATTCTCCGTGTTTTTCTCCATCTCCAGAAAGCGCATTTTGTGAAATATTTGTTCTTACAAATCCAGGAAACACAATACTTATTAGAATGTTGTTTTTTTCTTCTTCTAGTCTTAGCGATTCAAAAAACCCAACTTGGGCAAATTTTGCTGCTGAATAGGCTGAGCGAAGAAAAAAGCCAAATTTTCCAGATAAACTACTAATAGTAATAATATGACCACTTTTTTGTTTTTGCATTATGGGCAAAACTGCTTTGGTAAGCCCAACAGTTCCAAAGTAATTGACTTCCATAAGTTTTCGGTCTACCTCTAAAGTGGTCTCAGAAGCGAGAGATCGTTGGCTAATTCCCCCATTGTTAATTAAGACATCAATTTGTCCAAATTGATCAGAGACTTTTTTAACCAATTCATTAAAATTATCTTGAAAAGATAAGTCTAGTGGAAGCACGAATGTGTTAGATTGACATAGTTTTTCTACCTCTTTTAGGTCTGATTCTTTTCTAGAAGATAAAACCACATTTGCTCCTAATTTTGAAAACTGAATAGCTAAAGCTTTTCCTATGCCTGAAGAAGCTCCAGTAACCCAAACTGTTTTATTTTTAAACCCTATCATTCGTATAAATTTTTTGCTTTATTGGCTGATATCGTAATCCCTTTAATAAAAGCGGAGCTAAATCCATTATGCTCCATTTCATTAAGCCCGGCAATAGTACATCCTTTTGGAGAAGTAACTTTATCAATTTCGTCTTCAGGGTGTGAGTTGTTTTCCAATAATAATGACGCAGCTCCTTTTGCAGTTTGAGCGGCCATTTTTAATGCTTCAGAAGCATGAAAGTCAATTTCGTTCCCTCCTTGAGATGCGGCTCGAATTGATCTCAAGAAAAAGGCAATTCCACATGCACACAATGCAGTAGCTGATGTCATTTTTTCTTCATTAATTATAGCGGTTTCACCCACATGATTAAAGAGATTTTTTACCTTGTTTAAATGATGCTCCCATTTTTGTATTGTAGTAACACAAGTCATACTTTCTCTGATTGATATAGCAGTGTTTGGCATTGCCCTAACTATGGGTATTTGATCGCCAATTATGGACGAAATGTTATTAATTTCCACCCCTGAAACTAAAGAAATCAATAATGTGTCTGGATCTAGCTTATTTTTAATTTCTTGTAATACTTGATTTATCTTTTGTGGTAAAACCGCAAGGACTACAATACTAGTATTTTCAACAGCAAGTTTATTATCATTAAAAATATGATAACCAGATTTGGCCATTTCATTTAATTTTTCAATTCTTCTTCTGGACAATCTAAATTGTTGAGGAGTAAATTCTCCGGATTCAACAAGCCCTTTTACAAGCGACAAACCTAGGTTACCGGCCCCTACTATTGAAATATTATCTTTCATCATTTATTTATTGTTACAAATAAACAATGAAAAAAGTAAATTGAAAAAATTTAAACTGAAGTGTTTATTAAATTAACTATTTAAAATTTCATCATCCACAATTGATGGAATAGTTACCTTAAGATTTGGTGTTCTTTGCATTTCTCTTTTGATTGCAAATATGGCTTCTGGATTTCTCGCCCAATTTCGTCTGGCAATACCATTATTCACGTCCCAGAAAAGCATATTGTTTAGTTTTTCATCTGCTTCCTTAGAACCATCTAATGTTAATCCAAAACCACCATTAATTACTTCTCCCCAACCAACGCCTCCACCATTATGAATACTAACCCATGTTGCTCCTCTAAATGAATCACCAATAACATTATGAATAGCCATATCTGCTGTGAAAGCAGAACCATCATAAATATTTGAAGTTTCTCTATAAGGACTGTCTGTTCCAGAAACATCATGATGATCTCGACCTAAAATTACAGGACCACTAATAGCACCTTCAGCAATTGCTTTATTGAAGGCTGAGGCTATTTTCATTCTTCCTTCAGCATCTGCATATAAAATACGAGCCTGTGAACCAACAACTAATTTGTTTTCTTGAGCTCCTTTTATCCATTGGATATTATCCGCCATTTGTTGTTTAATTTCTTGCGGAGAGTCGTTCATGATTTGCTCAAGAACCTGGCACGCAATATCATCTGTAATTTTTAAGTCTTTTGAATTTGCTGATGCACACACCCATCTAAAAGGACCAAAACCATAATCAAAACACATGGGGCCCATTATATCCTGAACGTAAGAAGGGTATTTGAAGCTAATTCCTTCATTATCCATTACATTAGCTCCAGCTCGAGACGCCTCCAATAAAAATGCATTTCCATAATCAAAGAAATAGGTCCCTTTTTTAGTATGATTATTTATGGCATTAGCATGCCTAATGAGTGTTTCTTTTACCTTAGTTTTAAACAGTTCAGGATTACTAGACATTAACTTGTTAGATTCTTCTAAAGTCATTCCAACTGGATAATATCCTCCAGCCCATGGATTGTGAAGTGATGTTTGATCCGAGCCTAAATCAATAAAAATACCCTCCTCGTCAAATTTTTCCCATACGTCAACAATATTGCCATCATAGGCTATAGAAACCACTTCCTTTTTTGCAACTGCTTTTTTAACACGAATACATAATTCTTCAAGATCAGCAATTACTTCATCAACCCATCCTTGTTCATGTCGTTTGTAAGTAGCTTTAGGATTGATTTCTGCAGTAACAGAAACCACACCGGCAATATTCCCTGCTTTTGGTTGTGCTCCACTCATTCCTCCCAACCCAGCCGTGACAAATAATTTTCCTGCAGTCCCCTTGTTATCAATTTTTCGACATGCGTTCAAAACAGTAATCGTAGTGCCATGAACAATTCCCTGAGGTCCAATGTACATGTATGATCCAGCGGTCATTTGACCATACTGACTTACTCCAAGAGCGTTAAATTTTTCCCAATCATCTGGCTTAGAATAGTTTGGGATAACCATTCCATTTGTTACAACTACTCTTGGAGCAATTTTTGAAGATGGAAATAAACCAAGAGGATGACCACTATACATTACTAAAGTTTGTTCGTCATTCATTTCACTTAGGTATTGCATAGTAAGAAGATATTGTGCCCAATTTTGGAAAACTGCACCATTACCTCCATATGTGATTAGTTCTTCTGGGTGTTGAGCGATCTCATGATCCAAATTATTTTGGATCATATGCATAATGCTTCTGGCTTGTAATGAATTCCCGGGATATTCCTCAATTGGTCTAGCATAGATTTTATAATCTGGCATAAAACGATACATGTATATTCTTCCATATTCGTTTAGTTCCGATAGGAATTCTTTTGCTAAAATTCGGTGAAAATGAGGCGGAAAATATCTCAACGCATTTTTCAAAGCCAGTTGGGTTTCCTTTATATTAAGTATTGACTTTCTCTTTGGAGCGTGGCTTAATAGTGCTGATCTTTTTTTTGGTCCTGGGAGAATTGTGGGGATTCCAGCCTTGATAAGAGATTTAAAATCAGTCATTATATCTTATTTTTCCTGTTTTAATATCATATCCGAAGGGACAATGCTTACAGTTGCTTTTACAACAGTACCCCCTCTTCATATGATATTTTTCAGTAAAAATAATATAACCATCGGTAGAATAGTAAAAATCATCTTCTGCATTGTTTTTTTTGCTACGATATCCCTGACTAAAAAAACTCATACAACAAATCTAGAGAGCACAGACAAACTATTATATTTTGTTTCAAATAAAATGCGAAATAAAATGAATGTGCATAAACAAAAAACAATAATAAATTTCCATACATTTGGCCGAAATTAAACTTTTATTAAACTAATATTTTAATATGTCTTCATATCAACATCAAATAGACGCTTTCATGAAGGATGTAAAGCTTAAAAACAGTCATGAGCCTGAATTTATCCAAGCTGTACTAGAGGTTGCTGAAACAGTTATTCCTTACATTGAGGCTAACCCGAAATATAAGAGTACAAAAATTTTAGAAAGAATTACAGAACCCGAAAGAGTAATTCAATTTAGAGTCCCTTGGGTAGATGATAGTGGTGAAGTACAGGTGAATAGAGGATTTAGGGTTGAATTTAATTCTGCAATTGGTCCATACAAAGGAGGTTTAAGATTCCATCCCTCTGTTAATTTATCCATTCTCAAGTTTTTAGGTTTTGAGCAAATTTTCAAAAATTCATTAACTACATTACCTATGGGTGGCGGAAAAGGTGGTTCTGATTTTGATCCAAAGGGGAAATCGGATAACGAGGTAATGAAATTTTGTCAATCTTTTATGACAGAATTGTCAAGACATATAGGTCCTAATACTGATGTTCCTGCAGGGGATATTGGAGTAGGCGGAAGAGAGATCGGATACATGTTTGGCCAGTATAAAAGACTAAGAAACGAATTTACTGGCGTTTTGACTGGTAAGGGAATTAATTGGGGAGGTTCATTAATTAGACCGGAGGCTACTGGATACGGTACGGTATATTTTGCTGCTGAAATGTTAAAGACAAAAGATGATAATTTTACAGGAAAAGTGGTGTCTATATCAGGTTCAGGAAACGTGGCTCAATTTGCTTGTGAAAAAGCAACGCAGTTAGGAGCAAAAGTAGTAACTATGAGCGACTCCAAAGGGTTTATTTACGATCCTAACGGAATTGACACCAAAAAATTAGCATGGATAATGGATTTAAAAAATAATCGAAGAGGAAGGATAATGGAGTATGCCACTGAGTTTGATGGGGTATCATTCCACGAAAATGAAAAGCCATGGTCAATTAAAGTCGATGTTGCTTTACCATGTGCAACACAAAATGAATTAAATGAAGAACAAGCAAAACAATTAGTCGAAAATGGTTGTATGGCTGTTGCTGAAGGGGCCAATATGCCCTGTACACCTGAAGCTATAGCTGTGTTCCAGTCAAGAAAAGTTTTATTTTCGCCAGGCAAAGCGTCTAATGCTGGTGGTGTAGCTACCTCAGGGTTAGAAATGTCACAAAATTCGTTAAGATTTAATTGGAATCGTGAGGAAGTTGATCAAAAGCTCCAAAATATCATGTTAGATATTCACAAACAATGTGTGAACTTTGGTACGCAAGAAGATGGATATATTGATTATGTTAAGGGAGCTAATATTGCAGGATTTGTAAAGGTTGCTGATGCTATGATTGATCAAGGAATTGTTTAAAAAGTTGAAACATGTATAAATCACTTAAATTTTTTCTAGAAGAAGAATTAGAAAGCGTAAAAGAAGCGGGTCTCTTTAAAAAGGAAAGAGTTATTACTTCGCCTCAGGGAGCTCAGGTTCATGTAGAGAATACTGATGAGGTAGTCATCATGTGTGCAAATAACTACCTGGGATTATCATCTCACCCAGATGTGATTAAGGCATCCAAAGATGCATTAGATACGCATGGGTTTGGTATGTCCTCAGTTCGTTTTATTTGTGGAACTCAAGATATTCATAAAGAGCTAGAAAGAAAGATTGCGGAATTTTACCATACTGAAGATACCATTTTGTATGCAGCTGCTTTTGATGCTAATGGAGGTCTTTTCGAACCTTTATTTGGTCCCGAAGATGCGATTATTTCGGATGAGCTGAATCATGCATCAATTATCGATGGAGTTCGATTATGTAAGGCTAACAGATATCGTTATAAACATAGCGATATGCAGGATTTAGAAAAGCAATTGAT
This sequence comes from uncultured Flavobacteriales bacterium, assembly GCA_964549345.1. Classification (GTDB taxonomy): domain Bacteria; phylum Bacteroidota; class Bacteroidia; order Flavobacteriales_D; family Parvicellaceae. Next base: position 17,739 of record CAZJVX010000015.1, read on the forward strand.
TTCTGCTCAATCGGATAGACACAGAATTATTGTTACAGACGGGGTTTTTTCTATGGATGGTGATATTGCCAAAATGAATGAAATTTGTGATTTAGCTGATAAATATGATGCTCTCGTAATGACAGACGAGTGCCATTCTGCTGGATTCATAGGTAAAACTGGGAGGGGTGTTCCTGAATATCACAATGTAATGGATAGAGTTGATATTATTACAGGTACTCTTGGAAAGGCCCTTGGTGGAGCCATGGGTGGATATACTACTGGTAAAAAGGAAATTATCGAGATGTTAAGACAACGATCTAGGCCTTATCTTTTTTCAAATTCACTTGCTCCTTCTATAGTAGGTGCTGCCATAAAAGTATTTGAAATTTTGAGCTCTTCAACTGAGTTAAGAGATAAATTAGAAAGCAACACTGCTTATTTCAAAGAAAAAATAATAGAGGCAGGTTTTGATGTTAAAGAAGGAGATTCTCCTATTGTTCCCATCATGCTTTATG
>CAZJVX010000016.1:0-11216 GCA_964549345.1 uncultured Flavobacteriales bacterium
TCCAATCAGAATCATAGAAACGATAATCTCTAAGTTCATCTAGTAGTATTTCATAACTTGGAAAATAAGTTGATTTATCAGGAAAGGCAGAAATAATCTCTTCAACAGCAAGTAATAAAACAGATTTACTTAGATTATTTTCAACTAACCCATCTTTAAAGTGTCTTACAGGACTTACTGAGAAAATAAATTCAGCATCCACTTGCTGAATCAAATTTTTCCAAGGGGTTATTATTTCTTCAACTGTCAGTTTTCTTTTTCGAAAAAGAGTCGAATTTTGTTTGTGACAATTGGCCACAATTTGACTAGTTGATTGAAGTTCATGAACAATAGCTGTACCAAATGTGATCAATATTATTGGTTTATTTTTTAATAGTTCTTTAACCATTGTATTTTCATCATTTAGCTGATCGATGAGTTTTATAGAAGAGACATTATGATAATCTTTTCCATTGTGAAACCAGCTAAAATGGGTATTCCTATTTCTGACCAAATCTTTACTTACATATGTAATATTATTCAGTCCTTTAAGTATAATGTCTAAAATGGATATGGGATTATAAATTACACCTCCAGGGTGATGGATATGGAAACCATAGTTTCTCAATTTTTTAAATATTTCGAATGCAAAGCAGGAACCATATGACAAAATAGGTCTATTGTGGTTTAACTCTAGGCTAGATTTTTGAATAGGCACTTCTGTTCTGAAATTATTCATCTCTACTATTGTTTAAAATATCATTTTAGTATAATTAACATAAATGAAACTAAATTTGTTTAAATCTTAAAATTTTGTGGATATTTAAAATTAAAAAACCGACTATTACATTTGCCATTGTTTAAATTTGTTTCAGTTTTTAAAACTATTTTATGGATATTTTCGGAACCCCTCCTAGCACAGATAATCTTTCAAAGCTAGGATTTAAAGAAATCTCAAAAGTACATTGGAATCTTTCTCCATCAGATCTTACAGAAATCACAGTTCAAAAAGGAATGGGTCGTATCGCAAGTTCAGGTGCTTTAGCTATTAATACTGGTAAATTTACAGGAAGATCTCCTAAGGATAGATTCATTGTAAAAGATCAAATCACTCAAGATGCTGTATGGTGGGGTGATATCAATATTCCCTTTGAAGAAAGAAATTTTGATGGAATCTATGATAAAATGATGTCTTACTTTAAAGGAAAAGAAATTTATGTTAGGGATGCTTATGCCTGCTCACTTCCTGAATACCAACTTAATTTAAGAGTAATTAATGAATTTCCTTGGTCAAATCAATTTGCAAGCAACATGTTTATTGATCCCAAGTCCGAAGATCTTAACCACTTTTCACCAGAATGGCATATTATTAATGCACCTGGATTCATGGCCAACCCAGACGAAGATGGAACAAGACAGGAGAATTTTGCCATTATCAACTTTACCAAAAAAATGATACTAATTGGTGGTACAGGTTACACTGGGGAAATCAAAAAAGGGATTTTTTCGGTACTAAATTTTGTTTTACCACATCAAAAAAACACGCTTTCTATGCATTGTTCAGCAAATCTTGGAAAAGATGGAGACACTGCCATATTCTTCGGTTTATCTGGAACAGGGAAAACCACCTTATCCGCAGATCCAAACCGAATGTTGATTGGAGATGATGAACACGGATGGTCAAATAATACCGTATTTAATTTTGAAGGTGGTTGCTATGCAAAATGCATTGATTTAAGCGAAGAGAAAGAGCCAGATATTTGGAATGCTATTAAACCAGGAGCGATACTTGAAAATGTCATATTTGAAACTAATTCGGATACTGTTGACTTTTCAAAAGGGGATATTACTGAAAATACTAGAGTGAGTTACCCTATTGACTTTATTAAAAATATAGCAGACGGTTCTAAAGGAATGAACCCAAAAAATATTTTCTTTTTAACAGCTGACGCTTTTGGTGTTTTACCTCCTATTTCTAAACTAACCAAAGGTCAAGCGATGTTTCACTTCATATCAGGATACACCGCAAAAGTAGCCGGTACTGAAGAAGGAATTACAGAACCAGTAACTGCTTTTTCAGCGTGTTTTGGTGCACCTTTTTTACCATTGCACCCTACTAAATATGCTGAAATGCTTGGAGAAAAAATGGATTCAACTAATGTCAATGTATGGTTAGTTAATACAGGATGGACAGGTGGCCCATATGGAGTTGGTAATAGAATGAAGTTAGCTTACACTAGAGCCATGATTACAGCTGCATTAAATGAAGACCTAAACAAGGTGAATTATCAAACACACCCCGTTTTTGGTCTAAAAATGCCTGTTAGTTGTCCAAATGTACCTCATGACGTACTAAACCCAGTTAACACTTGGGATAATAAAACTTCTTATGAAGAAAAGGCTTACGATCTTGCGGATGAATTCAACAAGAATTTTAAAAAGTTTGAAGATAAGGCAAACCAAACTATACTAGACTCCGCACCAAAATCAAAAGCACTTGCAGATTAAAACTTGTAGATTAAGTTTAAGTCTACATATCCAAGCTTGAAATCAGCATAATCACCAAATTGGATATATTCTTGATATGGATCAAAAAGATTTTCAGATCTGAAAATGTAATAGTTGAATTGAGGAGTAATTTGAAATGTGAGTAAAAAGTCTTCATTCAACAACCAGTCAAAGCCAAAAGATACATCTATACCAGTAATAAGATAGGAAGAACTCCTGTTACCTTCTGAACGTAAAAGTTGGCTTGTAGTTTGATCACTTGAAGTAGAAGTTAAAGCGTATTTATTGATAGAATCAAGTACAAAAAGTCTATGAAAATATCTTGAGTCTTGCCTTCCTGTCCCAATTATCAAATCAGCTCCTACATGAACGCGTGTATTGGAATATCCACGCAATTCTTCAAATCCAATTCTGAAATCATAGTGATGATAATTTGACTCAAAATAACGATATAGAATAGAAGTATCAGATGTGTTCAAGGGTATATAATAATCATAAAAAGAGTTACTTCCCTCAGTTAAGTAATTCATTCCAAATCTGATATTTTTGTATCCAAAATTATGTTTATACACTGCACCAACTTTTACATTGTAATCATTAGATGTGGTTATGATACCAGACATTAGAGAAGTAATGTTGAAACCAAAGTAATTAGGATTTTGTTCTTTTTTAATAGTAGATAAAGAATCTAATTTTTTAATGGTATCTGAAAGAGGGTCCTGAGCAAGACTGGTCAGGAAAAAAGATGCCATTAAAAATGTTAAAATTCTCATGTTTTAAAAGATTTTAATCTGTCCGTTATCGTCTAAGTCTTGCTGATCATCATCAATATCCCACTCTACTTCTATTGGTTTTTCATTTGTGGGATCAATTTTTGATTTTGTATCATCAACTTGAGCTTTAGGAGATTTTCTAGATTTTTCACCTTCTTTTTTGTCAGATGCATTGTTCACTAAAGGAACCTCATCCTTGTTTTCATTTATTTCTAAATCTTGAACTTCTTGTTCTGTTTCTATCGGCCAATCTTCTCCATCAGCAACATCCAATAAAGTGATATCTTTTACCTTCAATCTAGTAAGCTGATTTCCTTGAGCTTTTTCACCCTTTATTTCAATTATATCATTTAATTCTACCATTTTGTCTTTAAGACCTTTTGTTTCTTTTAAGCGCTTATTAAATGAAATATTAACTTTTGGTTTAAAGTGAGTAGACACTACCATTAGCTCATCATTTTCTCCGATAAATTGATATTTTTTAGTTAATGTTTCTACTTTAAATCGCTTGACAAAAAACAATTCTCTTGCTGCATTCCAATACACACAAGCCACAGGGCGTTCAGGATACCATTTTTCAATATGAATCAAATCATCACTAAACTTATTTGACAACTCAAAGTTTGAAAGTAAATAATGACCTGAAGAATAAATCGTTAGAATTTTATCGTCTCCTTTAAAGCTACCCAATAACTTTCCTCTGCCTTCATTATTTAATCTTGAAACCACTTCATCCCACCATATCTTTCGTGCAGAAAGAGTTGACCCACCTACATCTTTTTGTTCTACTTTGGAAATAAAGTGTTTGGTTACCAAATTACCTTTAGCCGCTCTGCCTTTTATCATTAGTTCCGCAAAATCGACTTCTATTCTGAGTTTTTTTAATTTGGGTCTCGGTCTAAGTTTTATAGTCACAGATTCTCTTCTGCCATTAGGATTCACTGAGAAATAATGAACTTTTGGATTTTTTGCGTTACCTACTAGATCATATTCTCTATCTCTTGTAATAGAGTTAACGGAAAATCTTTTCATGTATGAAGGGGCCATTTTACCCGCTTGGTAGATTAAATGGTATATCGTTCTTTCGTCACCCTTTTTCCAGACAGCAGTATGGATGATTCCTTTTCCAACGAATTTTTTATCTGCAATTTTAGTAACTATCATTTTACCATTATCGAAGAATATGATAATATCATCTAAATCCGAACAGTCTTCTACGAATTCATCTCGTCTTAATGTCCATCCAATAAAACCTTCCTCTTTGTTTACGTAAAGCTTTTTATTTGAGACCACCACCTTGCGAGCAGCGATATTATCAAAAACCCTTATTTCTGTTTTTCTCTCTTTTCCTTCAGCATATTTAGCTTTTAGGTCCTTGTAATAGTCAACTGCATAATCAATTAAATGAGCCAAGTGGTGTTTTACTTGACTTATACTCTCCTCTATTTTTAAAAGATTATCTTCAGCCTTATCACTGTCAAATTTGGATATACGCTTTATTTTAATTTCTGTAAGCTTTATTATATCATCATCAGATATTTCTTTTTTAAGGGATTTTACATGGGGTTTTAATCCTTTTTTAATGGCGTTAAGTACTCCTTCCCAGGTTTCTTCTTCTTCAATATCGCGATAGATTCGATTTTCTATAAATATCCTTTCTAATGAAAGCCAGTGCCATTGATTTTCTAATTCATTTAATTTGATTTCAAGCTCCAATTTTAGCAAATCAACGGTTCTTTGTGTTGAACGCTTTAAAATTTCAGAAACTCCAATAAAAACAGGTTTGTTTTTTTCAATTACGCAAGCATTTGGAGAAATAGACATCTCACAATTGGTAAAAGCATACAACGCATCTATCATTTTATCTGGTGATACACCTGCTGGTAAATGAATTAGTATTTCTGCTTCTGCAGCTGTATTATCTTCAATTTTCTTGACTTTTATTTTGTTCTTTTCAGTAGCTCGAACAATAGATTCGATCAAGGAATCTGTAGTTGTGCCATATGGAACTTGATTGATGATTAATGTTTTATTATTTAATTTTTCAATTCCTGCACGAACTCGAACCTTCCCTCCTCTCAATCCATCATTATATTGGGTGAAATCGGCTAGGCCTCCATTAGGGAAATCAGGAAAGATTTCCACTTTTTTACCTTTAAGTGAATTTATACTTGCCTCTATGAGTTCTATGAAATTGTGTGGTAAAATTTTACAAGCAAGACCTACTGCAATTCCCTCAGCACCATGATTTAATAGTACGGGAAATTTTACAGGTAAATATTGCGGTTCCTTGTTTCTACCATCATAAGAACTAAGCCAGTTTGTGGTTTTTGCATTATATAAAACATGATTAGCAAACTTAGTAGTCCTAGCTTCTATATATCTAGGTGCAGCAGCTCCATCACCAGTTAGTAAATTACCCCAATTTCCTTGGCAATCAATTAATAAATTCTTTTGACCAATTTGAACTATGGCATCTCCGATTGATGCGTCTCCGTGAGGATGATACTTCATGGTATTACCAATAATATTAGCCACCTTATTGTATCGACCATCATCTAATTCTTTCATAGAATGAAGAATTCTTCTTTGCACGGGTTTGAAACCATCTTCGATGGCTGGAACTGCTCTTTCCAATATGACATAAGAGGCATAATCAAGAAACCATTCTTTGTACATACCCGAAAGAGATATGATGTGGTCCTCCCCTAAATCTAAATTCTCATTAATATTCTCCTCCAATTCACTCATGTCAACTCTTTTTCTTCTTCAAAATAATCTTCTTCTACCTTTAAATTTTCTATAATAAACCCTTGTCTATCCGGTGTGTTTTTTCCCATGTAGAATTCTAAAATTTCTTCAATTGACTTGTCTTTAGTCAGAATAACTGGTTCAAGTCTCATATCATCACCAATGAAATGCTTAAACTCATCTGGTGAAATTTCCCCAAGCCCCTTAAATCTTGTTATCTCAGGATTTTTACCCAAATCATTTAGAGCACGATCTTTTTCTTCATCTGAATAACAGTAACGGGTTTCCTTTCTGTTACGAACTCTGAAAAGAGGTGTTTGAAGAATAAAAACATGATTCTTCTTTACTAAATCTGGAAAAAACCTCAAGAAAAAGGTAAGCAGTAATAACCTAATATGCATTCCGTCTACATCCGCATCTGTAGCAATAATGATTTTATTATATCTAAGGTTATCCATGTCCTCTTCGATATTCAAGGCCGCTTGAATTAAGTTAAACTCCTCATTTTCATACACTACTTTTTTAGTTAATCCAAAGGAGTTTAGTGGTTTTCCTCTAAGGCTAAAAACAGCCTGTGTCTTAACATCTCTACATTTGGTTATAGAACCACTTGCTGAATCACCCTCTGTGATAAATATGGACGTATCATCCCGTCTGTCGCTTTTAAAATCATTAAAATGAATCTTACAATCTCTTAGCTTCTTGTTGTGAAGACTCACTTTTTTAGCACGTTCTCTTGCTAACTTTCGTATACCAGATAATTCTTTTCTTTCTTTTTCAGATTGTTTTATCTTATTCTCCATGTGTTGTACCACATCTGGATTCTTATGAAGAAAGTTATCTAATTTCTCTTTTAAAAAGTCCATAACAAACCCTCTAACAGATTGACCATCTGGTTCGATCTCAGTAGAACCAAGTTTAGTTTTAGTTTGAGATTCAAATACAGGTTCAATTACTTTTATACTTACAGCTGCTACAATCCCTTGTCTGATATCTACAGGTTCGTATTTATTGAAAAAATCTTTAATGACCTTAGCTATAGCTTCTCTAAAAGCGCTTTGATGAGTTCCTCCTTGCGTTGTATGCTGCCCATTTACAAATGAAGAATAATCTTCACCATAGCCTCTTGAGTGTGTAAAAGCCACTTCAATGTCGTTTCCTTCAAGATGTACAATTGGGTACAATGGAGAACCATCCATATTTGCTTCAAGCAAATCCTTTAGGCCATTATTTGAAACGAATTTATTTCCATTATAATTTATTGTTAAACCTCTGTTTAGATAACAATAATTCCAAAACATTTTTTCTAAATAGGTGTCTCTGAACTTGTATTTTTTAAAAATGTCTTTATCGGGTGAAAACAGCACCTTTGTTCCATTTTTCTGTGGTGTTTTTTCTAAGGGAAAATCATTCACTACTTCTCCCCTAGTAAATGACACTTTTTTTAGCTCTCCTTCTCTAATAGATTCAACAGAAAAATCAACTGAAAGTGCATTTACAGCTTTGGTTCCAACGCCATTTAAACCAACTGATTTTTTGAAGGCTCTAGAATCGTATTTACCCCCTGTATTCATTTTAGAAACTACATCTTTTACTTTCCCAAGAGGAATACCTCGTCCGTAGTCTCTAATTTCAACTAAGTCATTATTAATACTAATATCAATTTTTTTTCCGTTCCCCATCACAAACTCGTCAATAGAATTATCCATTACTTCCTTGACAAGTACATAGATTCCATCATCTGCAGATGAGCCATCACCAAGCTTACCAATATACATCCCAGGGCGCACTCTTATGTGCTCTTTCCAATCTAAGGATCGTATATTGTCTTCTGTGTATTTAACCTCGTTATTAGCCATAATAAGAACTATATCATGCTAAATTTAGCATTTATGAAGAAATTACTCCATATGGACAGAGCAACTTATTAACACTTGTCTTTGAATTTAATGTAACAGGTGTAGAATAGCCTGTTAGTTAAGAGAAAATTGGATCACATCCTCCATCTTCTTCACATACTTAAAGTCTAACCCTTTTAAATAGTCTATTTTGATATCATCCACATCTTTTTTATTAGCTTCAGGTAAAAGTATATGTTTTATACCTGCTCTCTTAGCTGCTAGTATTTTTTCTTTTATACCTCCAACTGGTAAAACATCTCCTCTTAGAGTAACTTCTCCCGTCATGGCCAGAAATTTCTTCACCTTTTTATTTAAAATGGCTGAAGATAACGCGGTGATCATGGTTACACCAGCAGAAGGACCATCCTTTGGAGTAGCACCTTCAGGCACATGAATATGAAAGTTACTTTCATCAATATCTAACTGTGTGAAACCAAATTTTGAGGCATTCGCTTTAAGGTATTCAAGTGCAATTACAGCAGATTCTTTCATTACATCTCCTAGATTTCCTGTGAGGGTTAATTTACCTTTACCCTTCGTTTTTGAAGTTTCTATAAATAGAATGTCTCCTCCGGTCCTAGTCCAGGCAAGACCTGTTACTACACCTGGCATCAAATGCTGTGAATATTTGCTAGGATCCATTCCAGGGCCCAAAGACTTCACCACGAATTCATTATCAATGGAAATAGAAAAAGATTCTTCAAAAGCAATTTCCTTAGCTCTTATTCTCACCAATTTAGCGATCTTTTTTTCAAGTCCTCTTACTCCACTTTCATTCGTATATGACATGATTACTTTTTCTAGTAACTTTTGATTGATTTTAATATCCGAAGCCTTAATTCCGTGATCCTTAACTAATTTGGGTATCAAATGCTTTTTTGCAATTTGCACCTTCTCTTCAATAGTATAGCCGTTAATGGGAATAATCTCCATTCGATCTCTCAAAGCTGGTTGAATAGTGGATAAATCATTAGCTGTAGCAATAAACAATACTTTTGATAAGTCATATTCAATCTCCACAAAATTGTCTTGAAAAGTGTCATTTTGTTCTGGGTCCAACACTTCTAGCAATGCAGAAGAAGGATCACCGTGTCCAGACCTTCCAATTTTATCTATCTCATCTAACACAAATACAGGATTTGACTTGCCCGCCTTTTTTAAATTATTAATTAACTTACCTGGCATCGCCCCAATATATGTCTTTCTATGACCTCTGATCTCGGCTTCGTCATGCAATCCTCCAAGCGACATCCTCACGTACTTTCTACCAATGGCTTCTGCGATTGATTTTCCTAGAGAAGTTTTCCCAACCCCTGGAGGACCATAAAGACATAGAATTGGTGATTTCATATCTCCTTTTAGCTTCAAGACCGATAAATATTCCACTATTCGCTCTTTGACTTTATCTAAACCAAAGTGATCTCTGTCCAACACTTTTTGAACCTTATTTAAATTGAATTGATCACTTGTATACTCCCCCCATGGTAAGTCAATAAGTAACTGACAATAGTTTATTTGTACACCATATTCAGCTCCTGAGGGATTCATCCTTTCTAGTTTGTCTAATTCCTTAGAAAATATTTTTTCGACTTCTTTAGACCACTTTTTAGACTTTGACTTTTCTCTCAATTCGTTTATTTCCTGTTGTACAGGGTTTTCACCTAACTGATTTTGAATTTCTTTCATTTGCTGGTGAAGGAAAAACTCTTTCTGTTGCTTATCTAAATCAGATTTAACACGTGTTTGAATATCGTTTTTAAGCTCAAGCATTTGAAGTTCTTTATTCAGATGCTTCATAAGTAACTGAGCACGCTTGTGAATATCTGGCTCTTCCAACATTTTTTGTTTCTGATCAACTTCAGCATTCATGTGTGAACTAATAAAATTCACTAGGAAATTGGGACTTTCAATATTTTTAATTGCAAAAGCTGCCTCAGAAGGAATATTAGGAGAGTTTTTAATGATATTTAAGGCCAGATCTTTTAAGCTATCAAACAATGCTAAAGATTCTTTAGACATTTTTTTTAGCCGCTTTTCTTCAAACTCATCGATTTTAGCTACTAAATATGGTTCAGTAGATAGTTCTTCTACCAATTTAAGCCTTTTCTTTCCTTGTATAATTATTGTACTGCTACCATCAGGCATTTTAAGCATCCTGATGATTTGAGCAACTGTACCGATTTTAAATAGATCTGCATATTGTGGTTCTTCAACGTTAGAATCTATTTGTGAAACTACACCTATAATTTTATTCCCTTTATAAGCGTCCTGAATTAGCTTAATACTTTTGTCTCTGCCTAACGTTATAGGTATAACCACTCCGGGGAATAATACGTTGTTTCTTAAAGGTAAAATAGGCAACTTATCTGGAACTTCTTCAAGGTTCATCCTATCTTCATCCTCAGGTGATATTAAAGGAATAAATTCAGTATCAGTTTCAATCACATCAGTTAATCCCATCCAATCACGTTCTGCAAAAAAGTCACTCATATTTTGTTTTTATGTAATTTGATGACAATATGTCCTAAACCAATGCGAAAAAAAGAGAAACTTTCATTTTAATCCTCCTGAAACTGGTCTAATATTGCAATCCAATAAATATAAATCAATTGATATGCCAAACTGATCAGGAACCTATTATGTCGTGAATTTTCTTATAAATTTCAATAGTTTTCTTATCCAATACCACATTTCTTCTACCCATGACCGTTTTGGCTACTTCTATGGCTTTTTTGAATTCGTTTTTCTCAAATCCTGACTTACCACCCCATGAGAAGGAAGGTATAAATTTAGAAGGAAAACCTGCGTCATAAATATTAGCAAAAACTCCGACTACAGAACCGGTATTAAACATGGTATTTATTCCGGATTTAGAATGGTCGCCCATTATTAAACCACAGTATTGAGTACCAGTAGACTTATAACTTTTAGAAAAATAATCCCAGGACTTAACTACTCCATAATTATTTTTCAAATTGGATGAATTGGTATCAGCCCCCAGGTTACACCACTCACCAATTACACTATTACCCAAAAATCCATCATGAGCTTTATTAGCATATCCTTGAAAAACTACATTATTCACTTCACCTCCTACTTTACAATAAGGCCCTAAAGTAGTGGCTCCATATACTTTTGTACCAAGTTTTAACACTGAACCTTCATGCATTGCAAAAGGTCCCCTAACCAAGGACCCCTCCATAATTTCAGCTCCATTTGCTATGTAAATAGGACCGTCTTCGCTATTTAAAAACGCCCCCTGAACTTTGGCTCCATCTTCAATATACACATGATCTCCAATTAT
>CAZJVX010000016.1:11316-18225 GCA_964549345.1 uncultured Flavobacteriales bacterium
TTATCATCCAAATCTAAAATGGCCTCAACTAACTCTTCGTTTGGCAGTAATGCTGCACAAATACCACAGGGAGTTTCCAATGTTATAGAATTAAATTTCAAGCCTAAATAACCCTTGGTTCTAATACCAACTTCTTCATTTAAGAATGATTCCCATTTTTCTTTTATAGTGTAAAACCCAACTCTCAATGAAGAAACTGGCCTAGTAAATGTTAGCGGCTTAAGCTTTTGATGAAATTGACCATCGAATAATGTGTAATTCATATTTTAAAAATTTGGACAAAAAAAAACCTCCAATGAGGAGGTTAATTTAATAATTCTGTATAAAAGTAACTTACTTTTTTTGCTTGGCGTATCTATTTCTGAATTTATCAACTCTACCTGCAGTATCAACGAATTGCATTTTACCAGTGAAAAATGGGTGAGATTTATGAGAAATTTCTAATTTGATTAGTGGATATTCATTACCATCTTCCCACTTTACCTTATCCTTAGACGGTGCACATGATCTGCTAAGAAATGAATAATCATTAGACATGTCTTTAAAAACTACTAATCTATAATCTTCTGGGTGTATTCCTTTTTTCATTTTTCCTAATTGAGCGTGCAAATTTAATGTTAAAATTAAATTATCAAAAATTATATTGGCTAAAATAATTTTATGTTTTAACAGTTATATATATTGCGCAAATAATGAGAGCTACATTTTACATATACTTTATTGGTCTTACTTTAATTTTAAGTCTTCAACAGTGCCGAAAAAATCAACATCTAACAGGCTCTCAGTATCAAATTCAAACTTCTTCAGACACTATTTTATTTGATACCATTTTCACTACTATTGGTTCCACCACAAAACAATTCAAATGCTATAACAATTACAATGGCATACTTACTATTTCATCCATTCATTTAGAACAAGAAACCAACTCTCCTTACAGAATAAATGTAGACGGAATTTCTGGTGTACATTTTGAAAACATAGAGTTACTTCCTGGAGACAGTATTTACGTATTTGTTGAAGTAACCATTGACCCAAATGGACAAAATTTACCCCTAGTTGTAGAAGACAGGATCTTATTCAATACAAATGGAAATGAACATCAAGTGATATTAAATGCTTGGGGACAAGATGCCTATTTCCATGTAAATGAATTAGTTGAAGGACAATGGCTGAATGATAAACCACATGTAATTTATGGAATAGCAGCTGTAGGGTATCCAAATTTAGATTCTGGAAAAACTCTTTCTGTTCAAGAGGGTACCCAAATTCATGGTCATGCAAATGCTACTCTATTGGTCTACAAAAGTACTCTTGAAGTCAACGGAACGCTTAGTAGCCCTGTCATATTTCAACAGGACAGAATGGAAGACTACTTACTTTATCCTGCTGATTCAGTGGCTGGTCAGTGGAGAGGGATTTATTTTCTTCAACCTCTTCAATCACACATTACACACAGTGAAATTAAAAATGCAGTGATAGGTATTCAAGTGGATACTTTAAATAATAATCAATCTCTATTTTTAAATAAAGTAAAAATTAATAACTCATTGTATGCTAACATTTTAACTCAAGGAGGTAATGTGAATGCAGTTAATTGTCTTTTCGGTAATTCAAACAACTATTCCGCCTATGTAAGTATTGGAGGTAATGTTCAATTTGAACACTGCACTTTTGCAAATTATTGGAGCGGTTTTAGAAATACTCCTTCACTAGTTTTTAAGGATTATTATAAGAGCACTAATGATGATATCATATTTAGACCTTTTAGTAATGCAATATTTTCAAATTGCGTAGTGGATGGAAATGGAAGTAACGAAATAATCTGTGACACCCTAGATAGAATTGACACTGGTATAGATCCAAACTTTGTATTTAATTATTGTGCTTTGAAAACAGAGGACACCTTATCAAATTCACCATTTTTCACAAATTGTTTTCAAAATTTAAAATCCTATTTTATAGATCCTCAAGAATGGAACTTTGAACTAACAGATTCTTCTGATCTTATTGATTTAGGAAATGTGAATTCAACCATTAATGAAGACCTTTTGGAAAGGTCACGAAATATTCCAAATGATCTTGGGTGCTATGAATATTATTAGCCTGAACTTATTTTTAATAGTAAGCTGTTTTTGCTTCTAAAACACAATAAGTATTTTGTTTACGTTGTAAGTTAATAATCGTATCTAATAAATCATCTTCTGTTTCCCAAGGAAAATGTTCGAAAATATCACTTCTATAAATAGTCAATCCAAATAGTAAAATGCCACTATTCTTGGCTGGTAGAATTACGGCTTGGTGATGATCTAGCTGACTAAAAACCAACTCTATATCCAAGTTAGTCAACTCAAATGAATCAGCCCCCATAAACACTACTTTTTTCGCCCATTGTCCAAAAGATTCCTTGACTGCATCTTTAAGTTGTTGCTTTGGAACCGATGAAGTATGGATTTTTTTAGAAAAAATTTGATCATGAAAAACACCATCATTTTCTATAAATTCATCATAATATAAATTTCTTTGCGCTTTTATAATTGACGTTATAGATGATGTATACTCAAGAAGCTCTAAAAAACGGGCCCAATTATCTAATCTCTTTGAATCCTGTAATTTTTTAAAAATGGGATTTTTTAAAAAGATAATTAAATGATCTTGCATCACATATTTCTTCTGTATTGACCTCCGACCTCGAATAAAGCAGTGGTTATTTGACCTAACGAACAATGCTTACAAGCTTCCATAAGTACTTCAAAAATATTTTCTTGATTTATGGCCGCATTTTGAATAAGCTGCAGTGATTCAGAAGATAGTTTTGACTTGTTCTGATGTAAATTGTCTAACATACTAATTTGATACTTTTTCTCATCTTCAGTAGCTCTTATTACTTCATCTGGAACTATAGTTGGAGAACCCTTAGAATTTAAAAATGTATTTACACCAATTATGGGGTACTCACCCGTATGTTTTAGTGTTTCATAGTGAAGTGATTCTTCTTGGATTTTGCTTCTTTGATACATCGTTTCCATGGCGCCAAGCACACCTCCTCTTTCGTTAATTCTGTCAAATTCTAATAATACTGCTTCCTCCACTAAGTTTGTTAACTCTTCGACAACATAAGAACCTTGCATGGGATTTTCATTTTTAGCCAGTCCAAGTTCTTTATTAATGATCAACTGAATAGCCATTGCCCTTCGGACTGAGCCTTCAGTTGGAGTAGTTATGGCCTCATCATAAGCATTAGTATGTAATGAATTACAATTATCATAAATGGCGTAGAGTGCCTGTAGTGTGGTTCTAATATCATTAAAATCAATTTCTTGGGCATGTAATGAACGTCCTGACGTCTGAATATGATATTTGAGCTTTTGTGCTCTTTCACCAGCCCCATACTTCACTTTCATAGCCTTTGCCCAAATTCTTCTTGCCACTCTACCAATAACAGCATATTCAGGGTCAATTCCATTAGAAAAGAAAAAGGAGAGATTAGGACCAAAATCATCTATGGACATTCCTCTACTTAAATAATATTCAACGTATGTAAATCCATTAGCTAGTGTAAATGCTAATTGAGTAATAGGATTAGCACCTGCTTCTGCAATATGATAACCTGAAATTGAGACTGAATAAAAATTCCTTACTTTGTTATGTATAAAGTATTCTTGTACATCTCCCATTAATCGCAAAGCGAACTCGGTAGAAAAAATACATGTATTCTGTGCTTGATCTTCTTTTAGTATATCGGCTTGTACTGTCCCTCTTACCTGAGATAAGGTTTCAGATTTAATTTTATTGTACACAGAATCTGGTAGAACTTGATCCCCCGTAACCCCTAAAAGCATAAGCCCAAGACCATCATTTCCCTTAGGTAAGTCACCTTGATAAGTTGGCCTAATTTTATTCTTATAAATTTTATCGATTTTTTGGTGCACCTCAGATTCTAATCCATTTTCCTTAATGTATTTTTCACAATTCTGATCTATGGCCGCGTTCATAAAGTAACCTAACAACATAGGTGCAGGTCCATTTATAGTCATACTAACTGATGTGGTTGGCGAACTCAAATCAAAACCTGAATACAATTTTTTAGCATCATCTAGACAACAAATCGATACTCCAGAATTGCCAATCTTACCATATATATCGGGTCTCAAATCAGGATCATTTCCATAGAGTGTAACCGAATCAAAAGCAGTGGACAGTCTTTTAGCTGGCATACCTAAACTAACATAGTGAAAACGTTTATTTGTTCTTTCAGGACCACCTTCCCCAGCAAACATTCTAGTTGGGTCTTCACCTTCTCTTTTGAAAGGAAATAATCCCGCAGTAAAAGGAAACTCTCCAGGGACGTTTTCCTGATTTGTCCATCTAATAATATCTCCCCAACTTGATAATTTAGGTAGCGCTACCTTAGGTATTTTTGAAAATGATAGCGATTCAGATTTAGTTGAAACTCTTAACTCTTTTCCTCTGACTTTAAATATGAACTGGTCCTTTTGATAAGACTGATACTTCGATTCCCAATCTTGAATGGTTTTCCAATTTCGAGCATCGAAATCCAATTGTATTTGTTTTATTTTGTCTTTTAAAACATGAATTACACCTTCATTCTCATTTTCATCTAATTCGTCAATACTTTTATAAAGTACATACAATTTTTCAGCTAGCTTGATTTGTCTTTCAAGCTGTTCATCATATGCTCGATTATTTTCTGCAATTTCTGATAAGTATCTAACCCTTTTTGGTGGGATTACATATACTTTCTCAGACATTTCCTTTGTAATTTCATACGTAGACGATAAATCCGTTTTGGTTTTTTGATCTACCAAATCCATAAGATGTTTATATAAGTTATTCATCCCAGGATCATTAAATTGAGAAGCTATAGTTCCATAAACTGGAATATCATCGTCATTAATATCCCATAAATTGTGATTCCGCTTGTATTGCTTTTTCACATCTCTAATCGCATCTAATGCCCCTCTTTTATCAAACTTATTTAAGGCTACTACGTCAGCAAAATCAAGCATATCAATTTTTTCTAACTGGGTTGCAGCACCAAATTCTGGGGTCATCACATATAATGAGACATCACTGTGATCTAATATTTCAGTATCAGATTGACCAATACCAGAAGTTTCAAGTATAATAAGATCAAAATCTGCACATTTTAGTACATCGAGTGCTTGAGAAACATGTTTTGAGAGAGCTAAATTACTCTGTCTGGTAGCAAGCGATCGCATGTATACTCTCTTGTTATTGATTGCATTCATTCGAATTCTATCACCAAGCAGTGCACCACCTGTTTTACGTTTTGACGGATCTACAGAAACAATAGCTAATTTCTTATTTTTGAAATCAAGTAAAAATCTTCTAACCAGTTCATCCACTAAAGATGATTTACCAGCCCCACCTGTTCCAGTAATACCTAAAATAGGAATATCTTTTTTATTGGCTTCACTTCTCAGTTTATCTAAATCTTTTTCAAATTGATCACCGTAATTTTCAGCTGACGAAATGACTTGTCCAAGAGCTAGATAATTTTTGTGATTAATATCATTAAGCTGGCCATTAAGCTCAGCCCCTGTAGGAAAATCAGCTTTTTCTACCAAATCATTTATCATTCCTTGTAGTCCCATAGCTCTACCATCATCGGGGTGATATATCCTTGCAATACCGTACTGATGTAAATCCTCAATCTCCTCGGGAAGAATAGTTCCACCTCCCCCACCAAAAATTTTAATATGTGAAGCATTTTTTTCTTTAAGCAGATCGTACATGTACTTGAAGTATTCATTGTGACCGCCTTGATAAGAAGTCATAGCGATAGCTTGTGCATCCTCTTGAATTGCACAATCTACTACCTCTTCTACACTTCTATCATGACCTAAGTGAATGACCTCGCACCCAGTTGACTGAATAATACGTCTCATGATATTTATTGCTGCATCATGTCCGTCAAATAAAGAGGCTGCAGTTACAATCCTAATTTTATGTTTTGGTATATATGGTTTTTGATCCATCAGTTATAGATATAAGGTGTATCTCTATTTGGTTTAAAATACATAATTTTGCCCAAAACTAATGATATTTGCCAAAGTGTTTTTCATTTTTTCCAAGATACTTTCCTTTGTTGTTGATCCCTTTTTTTGGATTACAATATTGCTATTACTAGCCCTATTTGCCAAAAAAAAGTACAGAAGACCCCGATATCTAGTGTCAGCTTTGATCTTAACTTTTATTTTCTCAAGTTCACCTATATATAAAATAACTTTTGACTATTGGAAGATAAAACATGAAATAACTCACCAAAAATTTGATGCAGGCATTCTTCTTGGAGGAATGATCAACTTAAGTTCATCCGATGAAAATATTCTATTTAATGAATACAATGACCGCTTACTGAATACTCTTGAACTGTTTCATAAAGGTATTATAAAAAAAATCATTATTTCTGGAGCCTCTGGGAGTTTAAGTTCAGACATGAAAGAGGCTGACATTATAAAATCGTTTTTGATACGAATTGGTGTTCCAAGAGAAAAAATTATTGTAGAAAATCAATCTAAAAACACACACGAAAATGCCACATACACAGAATTGACATGCAGGGAACTTGAAATGGATAAATATTCATTTTTATTAATCACATCAGATTATCACATGAGAAGATCCCTATCATGTTTTAAAAAAACAGGATTAAATATTACACCATTTGTAAAAGAGAGTGACGAATTTCATTTTGATTTAGAATATCTTATCGTACCTCAGACCAACGTATTGTTCAAGTGGAAAGTTTTATTTCATGAAATAATCGGCTACTTTGCCTATAAAATTATGGGCTACGTTTAAGCTAAACGGTGATTTTTAAGCTCCTTTATTTCTAAGTTCAATTCTTGATTGACCAACGGA
>CAZJVX010000017.1:0-18091 GCA_964549345.1 uncultured Flavobacteriales bacterium
TGCTAGTGATGGATCTATCAGGCATCGATATTATGACAATGATGCCACAAAGAATGATTTGAACCTATATGGAAAACTGAATTACGATTTAAATAAAGACTTCAATGCTTATCTTGATTTACAATACAGATTCGTTTCCTATGAATTCACGGGACTTAATAATGATCGAAGTCCACTAGACCAGACTGCAAATCTTAACTTTTTCAATCCTAAAGCTGGCGTGAATTATCGCTTAAACAGTAGTAATAATCTGTATGGTTTTATAGGGGTTGGAAATAAAGAACCCAACAGAGATGATTTTACTGAGTCATCTCCTGAAAGCAGACCACAGCATGAACAATTATTAGATGTAGAATTTGGCCACAGATATACTTCAGAAAAATTTAGTATAACTACTAATATTTACAACATGCAGTATAAAAATCAATTGATTTTAACGGGTGAATTAAATGATGTTGGATCTGCAGTAAGAGTTAATATTCCAAATAGTTTTAGAAGAGGAGTAGAATTAACAGGTGCTACAATGCTATCTGAAAAATTCACCCTAAAATTTAACGTAACGTTTAGTGAAAATAAAATATCTTCTTTTAGAGAATACATTGATAATTGGGATACTGGGGGTAAAGACGAGGTTACTCATGAAAATACTGATATAGCATTTTCTCCATCTATAATTGGAGGAGGTCAATTAGTTTTTACCCCTTTTGAAAAAGACAATGGAAAACTTCAATTTGCTTTAGTGTCAAAGTATGTAGGGGAGCAGTATATTGATAACACATCAAGTGAGTTTGCAAAGCTTGATGCTTATTTGGTACATGATTTAAGAATGACTTATATGATAAAATCTACTCTTTTCAAAGCAATTGAAATTAGTTCTTGGGTTAGAAATTTAAGTAACCAAAACTATATATCTAACGCTTGGGTTTATCGATTTAATACGGCCTATGACCCAACAAGTTATGATATGTATGCCAATTCTGAAGATGGTAATACATACAATCAAATTGGGGCTTTTAACCAAGCAGGAATAAACTTTTTTGTTGGGTTAAAGCTGAAGTTTTGATTTAAACTTGTCCTAAAGCTTGTTTGATATCTTCAATTATATCGTCTGCGTTCTCAACACCAATTGACATCCTCACCATTTTTTCGGAGATATTTAACCTAACACGAAGTGCCGGATCAACACCTATGTGGGTCATACTACTTGGGTGTTGAGCCAAGCTTTCTGTACTGCCAAGACTTACCGCCAATTTGATTAATTTAAGATGGTTTAAAAATGTAAATGCATCTTTTTCTTTCCCTTTAATATCAAAAGAAATCATTGCTCCGGGTTGGGTACATTGCTTTTTATATATATCAAAACCATTTTCACCTTCTTGAAGTAACCCCAAATAATATACTTTCTCAATTTTGTCATGTGTAGTTAGGAATTGAGCTACTTTTTTGGCATTTTCACATTGCTTATCCATTCTCAGTTTTAATGTTTCAAGACTTCTCAACATTAACCAAGCTGTATTTGGACTTATCATATTACCTAAAAATGTACGCAATACTTTAACTCTACTCATCAATTCTTGATTTCCCATTACTGCACCTGCAATCAAGTCGCTATGTCCTCCTAGGTATTTGGTGGCTGAATAAATAGTAAGATCTGCTCCAATATTCAATGGGTGTTGCCAAATTGGGCCCATGTAGGTGTTGTCCACTGCGGTAACAACTTGTTTTTTATTTTCTGTTTCAAATTCTTTGGCTACTTCGCTAATCATTTCAATGTCAAAAAGAGCGTTGTTTGGATTAGCAGGTGTTTCTAAATACATCATGGCTAAATTTTTACCATGCCCACTTGCTCTAATCTTACTGATAATAGATTTCTTGGTATCATCTGTATAGATACCAATGGTGTGAATTCCTAGAGTAGGAAGTAGGTGCTGAATGAAATGATCTGTCCCTCCATAGGTTGGGTTGCTGTATACTAAAAGATCTCCTGGTTTTAGAAATTCGAGCAGTACGGTTGAAATTGCTGACATACCACTTTCAAATACGGCACAATCATCAGCTTTATCCCATAGGCTCAATCTGTTTTCTAGGATTTCTAAATTTGGATTATTAATTCTGCTGTAAATAAGACCTAGTTCCTCCGCAGGTTCTTTTTCTCTAATGCCGTAAGCAACTTCAAAAAAAGACTTCCCCTCTTCAGCACTTTTAAATACGAACGTAGAGGTTTGAAAAATAGGGCACTTAATTGCCCCTTCAGATAACTCTGGTTTATAGCCATATGTCATCATATGACTTTCGGGATTTTTGATCACATTTTCCATATTACAAATTTATATATTTATATTATTTTTCTTTAATTAAATTATATTTAGTAATATTTTTCTTTTTTTATATAAAATAAAAGAATATTTTTATGATATTAATATTTATTAAATACCCTTAAAGAAAATTATTATGGATTTTATTGATAAGCAAATAATTCATTTTCTACAAAACGATGCTAAAATGACCATAAAGGAAATTGCTTCTAAATTAAATTTATCAACCACACCTGTTTTTGAACGGATCAAAAAATTGGAAGAAAACAACGTGATAACGGGGTATCATGCACAAATTAATAAGTCCGCACTTAATCTTGAACTTACTGTATTTTGTGCCATTTCATTAAAAGAACATCAATATGAATACCTGATGCAATTTGAAAAGGAAATAAATCAGTTAAGTGAGGTTCTTTTTTGTTATCACCTTGGTGGGAATGCAGACTACTTACTTCATATTGTGGTCAGAAACATTAATGCTTATCATGAATTCATTACCCTCAAACTAGCTAACGTCCAAAATATTGCCACCGTGCAGAGTTCTTTCGTAATGAAGGAAATGAAGCAAGGCAAATTATCCATTATTTAAATTATATCAAGCCTATCATCAATAGAACAGCAAATAACAACAAGAAATAGGCTATGATGTTGTAAAGTGCTATAACTTTTATCTTGTTAATAAGTGTTTTACCAGCGATAGCCCCTAAAAACGCGCTAAAAATAGCTATAACCAGTGCTTTGGTGAGGTATTCATCCAGATCAAAATAGCCTTCGTTAATATAAATGGGTATTCTTGAAAGATCCACAGCTAATGCAATACAGATACCCGAAGCAATAAACGAATGCTTATCTAATTTGAATTTAGATAAGAATAAGGTTCTAAGCGCACCTTGGTGACCCGAAATACCACCAAAAAAACCACTCAAACCCCCTCCAACATAAATGCTATTTTTATGATTCAGTGCTTTACTTTTTATATTAAATAATTCAAATAAGGTAAATAGTAAAATTAATCCTCCAATACTTAATTTTAATAAACTGGTTTCAAATGAATTCGGACCTAATTGAAAATATATACTATTTGTGCTTTTCAACACAATATAATTGAGCAAAATTGAACCTATGATAGCACCTCCGATAGAGGGTAGGCCGAATTTTAAAACAACCTCCCAGTTTATTTGTTTAAAAGTTAAAAAAGACTTAAAAATATTGTTGATTAGGTGAACTATAGCGGTAGCAGCAATAGCTACTTCTATGTCAAAAAACAAACTAAAAACAGGTAATAATAACGTACCTAGACCAAATCCCGATATAAATGTTAATAGTGAAGCAAATACAGCAGCAACTGCGATAATTACTTCAATTTGCATTTATTTTTTCTTCTTTTTCATTGGGTTACTTCCGCTTTTGTCTCTTCTGTTTTTGTATTGATAAAGTTCAAATTTTGTAGGTTCAATTTTAACAGGCCAGAAATTGTTATTTCTATCCGTATCTGCGGTTTCTAAAAATGGGTCTAATTCAATTTGTTTAACTTCTTTATCAAACGCAAATACTTTTGTAATTTGAGTGTTGTTTTTCATCCAAATTTCAGCTGGTATTTTAACCAGTTCATGAGTGTTGTTTTCAAGGGTAAAGTCCAAAAATATGGGCATTACTAAACCTCCTATGTTTTTAAATTTTATTTCATAATAGTGCTTATCTTCCTTCAAAATTTGTTTTTCATCTTCATCTAATTTTGATTGAAAATTTTCAAACTTTTTAAGTTGTTTTTCGGTAGTAGAAAATTCATCATATGAAGTATAAAAATCACTTAATTTGCTATCTATTTCTCTGTATGTTAGAATGTCTTTATTTCGCTGGTTAGATATGTCCTTTGCTTTAATTTCTTCAAATTTTTTCTTCTTTTCAGCATTGTTTTCATTTGGGTTTTGATTGTTTATTTTATAATAGCGTACCTTATCTAAACTAATATCCACATGATCTGTGCTGTAGAACCAACCTCTCCAAAACCAGTCTAGATCTACAGAACTAGCGTCTTCCATTGTTCTAAACAAGTCTTCTGGGTTAGGGTGTTTAAACATCCATCTGTTAGCATACATTTTAAATGCATAATCAAATAACTCCCTGCCCATTATGCTTTCTCTTAATATATTCATCGCAGTTGCTGGTTTCCCATATGCATTGTTGCCAAATTGGTGTATAGATTCACTATTGGTCATAATAGGGGATATTCTTTTTTTGTTCCCTTTCATATAATCTACAATTCTGTAGGCAGGACCTCTTCTAGATGGATAACCTTTTTCAAATTCTTGTTCTGTTAGGTACTGTAAAAACGTATTTAATCCTTCATCCATCCATGTCCATTGTCTTTCATCTGAGTTGATGATCATAGGGAAGTAATTGTGACCTACTTCATGAATGATGACACTTATCATTCCATATTTAGTTCTTTTAGAGTAGGTACCATCTTCGTCTGGTCTCCCACCATTAAAACAAATCATTGGATATTCCATTCCAATCCACTTAGAATGTACAGAGATTGCTACTGGATAGGGGTAGTCAAAAGTATATTTTGAATAACATTTTAGTGTATGAGCCACGGTTTTGGTACTATATTGCTCCCAAAGAGGATTTCCTTCTTTTGGGTAGAAAGACATCGCCAGGACATCATTTGATTTTTGTTTTACTACCATGGCATCCCAAATGAATTTTCTTGATGAAGCCCATCCAAAATCACGTACATTTTCAGCTTTAAAATGCCATGTTTTCATACCCTTTTTACGTTGCTTTTCATTTTTAACGGCTTCCTTTTCATTCACAATAAAAACAGGCTCTTTTTCGCTTTTTTTTGCTAATTCTAGTCGTTTTATTTGTTCTTCGCTTAAAATTTCTTTTGCGTTAACCAAATTTCCTGTAGCGGCCACTACATGATCAGTTGGAACCGCTATTTTCACATCGTAATCTCCGAAGGGTAAAGTAAATTCACCACTTCCTAGGAATTGTTTATTCTGCCAACCTTCTGTGTCATTGTAGACACACATTCTGGGAAAGAATTGTGCTACAGTATATAAATAGTTGTTGTCTTCTTCAAAATATTCATACCCAGATCTTCCTCCGATTTCCATTCGATTATTGATGTTATACCACCAATCTATATTAAACGTAAAGCTAGTCCCTGGAAGTAAAGGTTTGTCTAGATTGATTCTCATCATGGTTTTGTGAATAGTGTATGCTTGTTTTGAGCCATCTTTTTTAGTAACGCTTGAGATGTTAAATCCACCTTCAAATTCTGGTTCCATGTTCTTAATGGACCTTGTATTTAATGATTTGATACCTCCGGTTTGTATTTTGTAGCTATCGGAACTCTGGGCACGTTTATTTTGGTCTAACTGCAACCATAAATATTCTAGTTTATCTTGACTGTTATTATGATAGGTAATGGTTTCGCTTCCAGTTAATTTTTGCTGTTGATCGTTTAAGGTGAGATTCATGACGTAATCTGCTTCATTTTGGTAATAAGCATGTCCTGGAGCCCCACTGGCTGTTCGATACACATTTGGGGTAGCCATTTCTTCTTTAAGTTGCTTGAACTTGTTGTAATTCAAATTAGGGTTCTGAGCAGTAGAAATAAAGACTATGATTGAAGCAATAAGGGTTAAAATTGCTTTACAAGAATTGATAAGATTTTTCATATTTTGTTAATGTAATGCTTTGGTTAATTAAACCAGTTAAATTGATCATGTTTTTTTGGCGATGAAAAACATCCATAAAGATATCATTTTCTACTAAAAAAGATTTTGGCCTGTGTTTCATTTTGCTAAGAATGTAAACTATGAATGAGCCATCATTTAAAACTTCATTTCCTAAAATTTCAAGGGGAAGATCCTTTTCATTGTTTTTAATCCTGAAATGATTATTTATAAAAGATAAGACCAGTGAATCATTGAAATATTCTGTGTTATTTTTTGATAAAGCTGATATTTTTTGATTTGTTTCTTTTTCAAAAACATAAATGAAATCTGAGGTGTTTAATTCCATACTTATTTCTACTGTCTTATCCTCTTTTAAATTAATAGAAGTTATAGAAATGTAAGTTTCATGGTCAAGATTATATTCTTTTTGGTGAGAACTAAAAAGAACAAAAAAACTTAATAATGATAGTATTAATTTTAGGGACACAGCTTAAAGTTATGTTAATGAACTTAAGCTTTTATAACTGTTTACTAAAAAAGCTTCTTGTTTGGTTTTAATTCGATCCAATTTATAATTGGAATTAAAATGAATTTTTTTAACCCAATATACTTTTTTTGGCACTTGTTTTTTATCCTGAATACGGGAAGTAGCCTCTAAAATGGATTTTTCATCAATTGATTCTAAACAAATTAAAACACAAATTTCACCCATCTCATTATGGGGCTCTTTGTCAATGAAAAAATGAGAAGGATTTAAATGTTGACTTAATGTTTTTTCTATTAGTTCGCAATGGATTTTTAGTCCACCAGAATTGATTATATTGTCCTTTCTTCCAATATATTTAAATACTTGATTTCCAAATATTTCTACTATGTCATTTGTTGTAATACTATCAATTCCTAATTTTTTAGAACTTATAACAAGTTGCTTCTCATTATTATTACCAATTTGTACATGATTTAGGCATTCATAATATTCATTTTTTATTCCAGATTTAATCGGTCTTAATGCAATATGAGAGATGGTTTCTGTCATTCCAAATGAGTGAAAACATGATGTTTTTATTTTACTTAAATTAATGTAATCATCACTTGTCAACTCACCTCCTCCAATTATAAGATTATGGATAAATTCTATTCTTTTTGGATACTGTATTGCATTTCGAGCTTGTGCGGTTGTCATTGCACACAGGTCAATTTTTTCATTTAATTGCTGGATTGGATATCTACTAGGTTTTTCTAAAAATATCACTCCTTCATTAACAAGTGCCCTTATTAACATCATTATTCCGCCTATATATTTAGATGGCATACAGCATAAAAAAGAACTACCCATTCTTAGTTCGAAAAAATCCAGTGTGGCATTAGCACTATTGATGATGTGTTCTCTTTTAAGTTTTATGGGCTTTGGATTTCCAGTAGAACCAGAAGTATTTACTATTAAATATGATCTTTCGGATTTCCAAAACGCAAGTACATCCTTTATGTGAGGGTCTAGCTCATTGATTCGTGCCTTATCCAAGTTAAAAATATCTTTATAGTTGGTCTTAATCATCATTAAAAACTAACTTATTAAGATTCCATTTTTTATGTTTATCGTGAGATAAATATTGATTTGTAATTACCAATGGACTATCAAAATTATTTACATATAAACTTCCGGTTCCTAATCCTTGAGGTAACTTATTTTTAAAATTCCCACAAAATTGAGCAATGGCATTTAGGCCTATGTTAGACTCCAAAGCTGAAGTAATCCACCAACCCTTATTATTTTTCTGTGCTAAATTAATCCATTCTTCAGTTTCCTTGAATCCACCAAGCATCGATGGCTTTAGTACAATGTATTGAGGATCAATATAACGAAGTAAATTTTCTTTTTGTTTTTTAGTATATGCTTTAATTAATTCTTCGTCTAATGCAATTGGTATGGGACTGTTCTTGCATAGGTTTTTCATTTCATCCCATTGATTAATAGCAATGGGCTGCTCAATAGAATGTATATCAAGCTTTGCTAGTTCTGAAAGTATGTATGAAATATTTGAACTGGAATAGGCTCCGTTTGCATCTACTCTTAATTCTAATTCAGTGGATTTGTAATTTTTTCTTATTTGTTTTAATAGATTTAATTCATCCTTAAAGTTTAAGGATCCAATCTTTACTTTAATACAGTGGAATCCATCTTCTAATTTCTCTTTAATTTGTTTAGACATGAAAGCATATTCACCCATCCATATAAGGCCATTAATTTTAATATCTTTTTCATTTGTGGTGAACTTGTTTTGAAAAAGTATTCGATTTCCTTTGTTTTCAAGATCCTTTAGTGCCACTTCCAAGCCAAATTGTATACTAGGAAACTTATCCAAATCCACGGTTTGATGAATATTCATTTTTTCACATAATTCCTCTAGCTTTTCATCAAATGTATTAATGGGATCCCTACTTAGTCCTTGAATAGGACCGCATTCTCCAATTCCAAATATATCAGGGTCTGAATCCTTAAATACTTTTATGAACCAAGATGGTTTTTCTGTCAAAACACCTCTGCTAGTCCCGCTGGGAATTTTGAATTTTAGAATGTATTTTTTGAATTGTGCTTTTAACATGCACCATTAAAATTTTTTAAGAAGTGGCAGATTTCATTAAATACTTTCTCCACTCTTGAAAAATAGGAACCGAAAGATTTGTTTCAAAATTCATACAAATAAGAATACTTCTACCACGTGTACACAATAATTCTCCATCCTGAGTTTTTTTAAATAAAGTATATGAGAGAGTAAAACTTTTATTTCCTACGTGATCGCATGATGCTTTAATAAATACTTTGTCTCTAAGATGTAAAGGATGAATATAATCTACTTCAATTCTACCAATTAACAGTCCTTGCTTTCTCCAATCCCAATTTAGACCAGATATTTCGGTCAAAAAGTCTATTCTTGCCTGTTCAAAATAGCTAAGATATTTGCTGTTATGCACATTTCCAGCCATATCAATATCGGAGAATCGAACGGTGATATTGGTTTTACTCATTATGCTATTGGATTTAATGTTATGCTATATATTATGATAGAATTAATACTTCTTCCATAATAAAATTTATCAAGAGCATCCATCATATTAAAAGCCCTAAAGTAAGACTGATGAATTTCAGTAGTTCCTTTTAGCTTCCATTGAATTGTAAATGAGTCTTCAATATTGAGATTGTTTTTTGCGTATTTTAGCATCATCTCAAGCGCTTCGATTTTGTCTCTTCCCTCTGTTGAGTAAAAGAAAAATTGTTGTTTGTGGACTGCATTAATTGTAAATAAATCTAAGTCTACATAATCAGGCATTTCATTAAACTCAAATACCAATTGATTTGTTTTTAATGATAAACAAGATGCAATCTTTTGTTGAATTTCTTTTACTCTATCTTTAATAGTTGATACCATTTTGTTCTTTTATTGGCCCAAATTTACTTATTTCAAGTATAAATCTGTTCATTTTTAGATCATTCTATGCAGTTTGTTTTACGATTTTTTGCCTGTTATTTCGGCTTAAAACATAATCATAGTTTCTAAGATATTATCAATGAGTATGTTTTTAAAGGAATACTATTAATCTTTCGTACTATTATAGTAGACTAGAAATTTAAGAATTGTATTTTTTAATAAATGCTCTTCCTTCCAAAATTAAAATCGTTGTGAATGAGATAAAAAAGAAAGTAAATATATATTTCAAGAATATCAACATATAATTATTACTTGATGTGATATTGTTTTCTGGATTTGTAATGTAAAAGGGGGTGTTGAGCTGACTTTTTATTAATAACTCATTTTTTTGTTTGATTAATTTATAAAGAGTATTTTTTTCATTGCTGGATTTGATAGTATCATTATAGAAATCATTTATATTTTTGGTTATATCATCTAAGTACTGATTATAATACAGTTCGTTGAGTTTTTTCTGTTGAATTAAAAGTGGTACTTGGTTCATATAATTTACAATTCCATCTATAATTTCGAAGGAATTTATTTGATTTTTATAGTATAAATAGATTCTAAAGAAATGGTCATTTTCATTTTTGTTGAGATTAATAACTTTGATATTATCAATAGATTCGATCATTTTTTGATCCACATTTATCAGTTGTGAAAGTCCAGCATAATTTTTATTTGTCAAATGATTAGATAAATTGTAGCATAATTCTAATCCAATCTGTTTTAGGTCATTATCTTTATTTTGGAAGAATGTTTGGTTACATTTTATCAGATAAAAAGAAGTAGTGGTTTTACTAGTTATAACCATATCATAGATACCCAAAAATATAGTGATTGCAAATAAAACTAAAACAAGTTTTTTTCGCCTTTTGTAGACATTATAAATGAACTCTGCCAGATTTATCAAGTCAAAATCATTGTAATCTTTATTTTTCATAAATGGCAATTAATGTGAAAAAATAAGAAATAAAAATAATTCCTTTATTTACTGACATTATAGACTCCGTACAAAAGTATACCAGTATACTAAATACAAGTAGTTGAAATATTATATTAGTACGGATAGATGCTTTAAAAACATAGTATATCCATAATATGAAATATAGTAATCCAAAAATTCCGAAGTAGCATAACACTTGTAAGTACTGGTTATGGCAATTATATGATCTTTCTATTCCCTTGAAATGATTGTTTTTTTTGTATATTTTTTCTAGTTTTTCATCTAAATCACCTTTGGGTATACCAAACCAAAAATGACTTACAGCCACTTCGTATGCTCCTCTCCAAGTCTGTACTCGGTCTTCCTGCAGAATACCATCTTCATTGAAAAGTTCTTTAAATCTGTTATTAGTGAAAACTAGAGCCATTAAAGTAATGCTTACAATAGATAAAGTGGTTAAGGCAAGAACTAGTTTGTTGACCTTTAATCGGTAATAAATAAAAAGTAGAAGAATGGTAAAGGTTACAAGTAGAGGTGTTCTAGCCGAAAGAAGAATTAAGAAAATTATGGTTAATAGAATAAGAAACCATTTAATGGATTCTCTAAACTTCCAGTTAAATTTCCAATCGTGAAAAAGTAAAATACTCAGCAAAAAATTCAGATAGTAGGCAAGATATATAGGATGAATTTGCCACAAAGGATGAGCTAATCCTCTGTAAAAAAACCAATAATCTCCTGATCCATTTCCAAGATAAACCGCGTAAAATGCATTTAGTAAACACACGATCATACTAACAATGCCAACGGTGACAAATACATAAAATAGTTTATCGATAAATTGTTGATTAATTTTTTGAGATTTCTTATTTCTTTTAAAGGCTATTCCAGCTAGTGGAAGGACTAAAAAACTGAGTATAATTTCCAATGAGTATAAACCGTCTTGCGTATCATCGGTGAAAAATAAGGCAATGGCGTGCAGTACAAAATAAAGAAGACTAAAAAGCAATATTTTTTGTTTTAATAACAACTTCAGCGTATTAATCTGAAATATGATCGGTGTCTTGAGAAGAAATAAGATTGCTATCAAAATACTGGCTACTATTTTTTCAAAAAAAAGAGCACTTGGTAAAACCAAAAAAAGCCAATAAGAAATGGTGTTGATCTTAGACATGAATTTTAACTTTTCTTTCTAAGAATGGTCCACAAAACCCTAGTAATAGCCATATGATAATCTCAGACTGATAGAAGTAGTAATTATTTAAAAGAAACCCTAAAAACTCAATTCCTATAAAAAGAGTAGCAGCAGCAAAAAGTAATTTTTTATCAGATTCATATTTGATTTCATGACTGTTTTTAATGGTTTTAAAAAACTTTATTGTCATTATAAATTCGAATAGGATAAAAGCAGCTAACGCTACAATACCTCCTTCGATAAAAAATAATAGATAATTATTATGTGCAGCAACTCCTTTTTTAAGCCCTGCTTTCTCATAAAAACCATTAAATGTCCCTAATCCTTTTCCAAAAAGCACATCTACTTCATCAATGGCTGCTAAACTATTATTGATAATATCAAGTCTCGTTTTAGATGATGAATCCACAAATCCTGAATTATTTTTAGATAATAACAAGTTTTTTAATCTCGGTTGAAAATCAAAATTGAACATTAAAAAAAGCCCAGTTACCAATAAAAACATAGTAGCAGTTATAATTTTAACTTTGACTAATAATTGCTTAGACCCGATAAAAGAGACGGCTAATAGGGTTGAAAATAAAGAAAGTGACAATAATCTCGAGTGTACTCGCATGAACAGATAAAGTAATAAAGCCAAGACTATTCCAAAAATGATTTTCTTAAGGATTTTATCATTGGAGTTATATTTAAGAAATATTACACATGTAATAATGGTAAAAAGGAACATGCCAAATGCTAACTGGTGGAATTTAAATGAACCTGATAAGCGATAGGCATTGTTTAAATATTGGATATCGTCTGTGAAAATTTCGATGAAGCCAAAACTTAAACATGAAATAATAGAAAGTAAGATGAATGGATTCAGTATTCGAATACAATAATTAGGATGGTATTCCTTTTTGATGTTATAACCAATAATGAAAATCCCAAAATAATTCATAAATCGTAGAAACGAGGGTGTCAAATCCCTAAACTTCAGTTGTACTAACGAACCTATTGACATCAACATAATAACACCAATAAGTAGCCAAAAAACCTGTAATTTGGGTAGATTAATTTTCTTATGGATATTGTAATGACTAAACAGAAATATGGAAATAATGATAAAAATGATGGAGTTGATGGATAAATTTATTGTTTTAGCTAGGAGTTCTCCTTTTTGATATAACCCCAAGTAATAAATTACAGAGTAGTTTATTGAGCCAACCCATAACAGAAATAGAATTAACTGAACAAGGATTTTTTGCCTTAAAAGCATTTTGGATTTTACTAAAAGATTAGAGAATATAAAGTTAATTATATAAATGAAACACACATCAAACGGCCTTGAATCAACCTCTTCTGTTTTATTTCATCCAATAATTCTAAATTGATATAGGAGTTGTTAAATTTGATATTCAATTTTAAAGATTTGATTGAAAATTTAAAAAATAAGTTAGTGGAAAATTCGGATGTGTTATTAGACATGAAGAGTGGGATCGTTTCCTATGTCAATCCGTTTTCTTATTTGAAATTAAGAAACAATATAGACTTAAAAGATTTCGATTTGATTACATCTGATGGCATTATACTAAAAAAACTTTCTTCTATTTTCTTGAATAAATCAATTCAACGATTATCTCCTGATTTTTCATCTTATTTTAGACCCTTATTTAAACAGCTTAGTATTACTAAAAGCAAAGTCTATTTTATTGGTGCTAAGCCTAAATTCATTGAAAAATCTATCAAAAATATTCAGGCGAAATATCCCAATTTAAATATTTTAGGTTTTAGAGATGGGTATTTCAAAGATGATGAAGAATTAAAGTTTCATATTAAGCAAATGATTACACTGAATCCTGAAGTCATAATCGTGGGTATGGGAAGTCCCTTACAAGAAAATTATTTAATCAAATTAAAAAGAGCAGGCTGGACTGGAAGGGGATTTTCATGCGGTGGCTTTTTACACCAATCTTTTCAAAATACAGACTATTACCCTAACTGGATCAATAAATTAAATTTAAGATGGTTGTATAGAATTTATAAGGAACCAAAATTGATTAAAAGATACACAATTGATTATTCTTGGTTCATAGTAGTTTTTATGTATGACTGGATGAAATATACCTTTTCAAAAGAATGACCTAGGATAACTCCTTAATGACATCCTCAGTAATTATCTCAACGGCATCTTTTAAGTTAGGACTGATTAAATTTTCTAGGCCAGCTCTTTTATACTCACCTCCGTTCATCAAATGGCTAAAATAATCTTCGAGGTCTTTTTCATTATGAAACTTATGGAAACAAGGAAGTTTCAAAAATGATCTCTCGTATCTCCACCATTGATCGACTAGCATCAAAACAGCAACTCTTCCGTTAATAGCTAACGTTTCTAGTAAAACGGTAGAGGAAGTTGCTACCACAATATCATGTTCCATTAATTGTTTATACAAATCACCTTCAATTAAATGAACAAAATCTTTTTCAAAAAAATAGGACCTATCTTCAGCAATATCCCTTGGATGTAAGCGAATGTTAAGATTAATTTCTGAATTTTCATTTTCACGCATCCTATTAATAAGATTTATTAATTTAAAAAGCTGCTTTTTTTGAACTTCTTCCTTAATATGGTCATTATGCCATACAGCAGATTGAGTTAACGTCATGATTTTAAACTTTCCTTTGGGTTCAAGATTAATCCCTGGGTGACGATATTTAAGTAATTTCTTAAACCTTGGTAAACCACAAGCTAAAATTTCTCTACCTGGAATACCTCTTGTTTTTAGCACCTCCTTAACATATTCTCCAAGAACATACATTTTTGTAGTTCTTACAGTCCCAATTTCACTAGGTAATAAGTAACTGAATGGTAAGTACCTTATAATTCTCATGCTAGTGAGCTTTAATTTTCTTCTTATCCAGTCCTTAATGTCGTAAGACTTAAAATTAGAGTGCTTAAATATTTTAAAAAAACTAAATGTGTTATCATTAATTATGGCATCAACTAGAAAGAATGTTTTTTTTATGGATATAGTTTTCATCACTAATCTTTGTAGAGCCCCATCATTTCCTATAAAAAATCCATCATAATTTCTTTTAACTTTTTTTAATTCTTTTCTTAATGACAGTACAAACCTTACTCTTTGAATATTTCCTGTTGTATAGAATGGAATTTCACATGTTGTAAGCAGTGAAATACGTTTTAATTGAGGAAAATCTTTGTATATATCTTGATGGTAAATTTTTGATGCATCAATGAATTCACATTGATATCCCTTTTTTTCAAGATTTGGTAATAAGGGGAGCATATTCTCTAAATGAGTCTCGTTTTGAGGAAAAAAAAGCAATCTTTTAGTGCTCATATTTTTTTGCATAAAATAATTTAAAACTCATCATCATAAAAATGGATATGAGTGTGGCTAAAGCCCCCCCGATTAACCCATATAATGGTATCAAAATAAAATTAAGTGAAATATTAACTAAAACGGCAGCTAAAGTAGAAGACATTATCAAGCTATCTCTTTTAGCTACATACAATTTAAAGTGATATATCAATGAGATATTGAAAATAAAGCGTGTAGTAACCATAACAAAGAATACACTGATCGAATGAAAAAGTTCTGTTTTCTCAACCACATGTAATAATGGATAAATAATAGCACAAACTATAACTACTGCTACAACAGAATAGATTATAATTTCTTTAGAAAAGATTTTAAAAATATTAATTTGAAAGGTTTTGTCTTTTTTGAATGAGGCTATTAATTGAGGTGAATAGATCATGACAACAGTTGTTTGCACAAATGTTTCTATGAGCATACTGATATTACTAAAGAAATAATATATACCAGTTTGCTTGGTTCCTAGGTAAAATTCAACCATATATCGATCAGCAAATTGAATTATTTTATACGAAAGTGTAGCTATAAAAAAGGGTAGTGCAATCTTCAATCCGGTAAGGATCCATTTCGTTTCCAATTTTCCTCTCCAAGGTATGCTAATACCAACTTTACTTAATGAAAAAATAGAGTAAACTATTGAAAGGAATGAACCTACCATCCATAAATTAAATACACTTTTTAAATTTTTTAGGTCTTTAAAATCATTATGCCAAGCAAAAATTAAAACTAGAATCCAAATACCAGTCCTTAAAAATAGGTTGATGTTTGCTTGTATGGGTTTTGAAAATACTATCAATAACCTATAAAGTTCTATAGATATATGATCAAAAATCAGTATTAGATAAAATAGGAGAATGTATTTATCACCTATGAAATCAAATAATCCAAAAACATATAACAACGGTAGAACGAGTAGATAGACTAATGTGAATAGAAAAAACTGATTCTTAATTTTTTTACCTGATTTTGAGCTGTTTTCTTGAAGTATTTCTCTGTTGTTAAAAGAATAAAAGTCTAATCCTAGCACATATGTTAACATGGATATAGTTGCTACAAAAATTCCATACTCTCCATTTGCTTCAAGACTCAGGAATTTAACTAGATAAATCGATAAAAGGAATTTACTTCCTAATGTAATCCCTCTGAGGGCAAGATTGATTATTTTTATTTTCAATAAATTACTTGTTTTCTTTTAATTCTTCTTTGGCAATTAATTTAGCTATTTTCACATCAAAGTCAGAGTAAAGACCCATAGCCGCTTTTTGATTG
This sequence comes from uncultured Flavobacteriales bacterium, assembly GCA_964549345.1. Classification (GTDB taxonomy): domain Bacteria; phylum Bacteroidota; class Bacteroidia; order Flavobacteriales_D; family Parvicellaceae. The sequence continues at coordinate 16,268 of CAZJVX010000017.1, forward strand.
ACTTCAATATGACCCGCACGCTGGCCTATAAAAGTTTTTTGACTCTTAAATAGGTTTACTTTTGTTAGCATAAGTCCAGCTGTAAACTTGTAAATAGCTTCTCTCTCCATTTTTGTGAATTTGTCCTGATCATTAATGGCTTTCATTCCATTACCATCATGATTGTAAAAAAGACCATTATCTTGTCTTACTGAAATTAATGAATCAAGATCAAAAATAGCCATGGTCTGTATTGCATCGTCCAATATATTGGACTCCACAAAAGGGTACTCTAAAAAAATCAACAAAAAACTATCGAATCTCCGACCCTGCAATTGAGCATTGTTAAAAACGAATTCAACAGAATCTTTAAGATCTTTGTTTAATATGGCAAGATTTCTAGGCCTTTCAATAAAAATAACTTCATTTTCAACATAATTTTGAATGACATGGTCTTTTATTTTTTGATCTGGTGATGTAACAACAAGTTGATCAATATGATTGGACTGAAGTGCAGATTTGATTTTCTTATCAATTAAATATTCATCTCCAAATTTTTCAAATGCAAGACTATATCGATTAATTCTTTCTCCTCTTACTGGCAGAATAGCTAATGTTGTAGGTGTTTGAATTTTTTCTTTACTAACAAAAGATTCTTTTATTTCTGCTCGCGTTTTTAATATACGATCTTCATTCTTAGTGAGGTTACTGTTGTGTTGTCTGTAATAGAATAGAGGTTCATTGATGTTTGCGACTCGATATTTTGCTGTAAAACGAATCCATAAGTCATATCCATCTTGACAGGAAAAACTTTCATTATAGCCTCCTAATTTTTCCAAAAAAGATCGTCTAATCATAGTACAAGCTCCATGAGCAGGTTGGTCTAACAATGAAACATCTTTGTCAAAAGCGTGCCGCTGTTCTTTAGCTATTACGTCCCCTAAGGAGTCAATTAGAAAATAGTCGGGAAAAACAAGACCTAACTTGGGATCTGACTCAAGTTTTTGACACATTTTTTGTATGGCATCTTTTCTAAAATAATCATCTGCATCAAGTCTTACAAGGTATTTACCACGTGCTAATCTCATTGCAATGTTGTTTGTGATATTTAGACCTTTATTCTTTTGAAAAATAACCCTAACATAATTCAATTGCATATAGCTTTCAATAATTTCCTTAGAATTATCAGAAGATCCATCGTCAATAATGATTAATTCAATATCTCTAAAAGATTGATAAAGCACACTTTCTATTGCCTCTTTGATATAACTACCATAATTGTAGTTAGTGATATAAATGGTAACTAATGGATTTTTGTTCATAAAACCTTATTTAAAAAAGCATATATAGTGTATTTACCACTTGGGTCTGTAACAACATTTAAATCTCTTATTTTTAAGTCACAAATTTTTGCTATCATTTTAATTGAACGAATATTATGAACAGTATAATGTTCTACTGCAAACTCTGATCTCTCACTAATTAAGTTATCATTGTAAATCCTATCACCTTCTGGTAACTCAATATACAACACACCATCATTATTTAAATATTTTAAGGACTCGTTTATTTGGTCAATTGGATTTTTAACATGTTCCAACACTTTATTAAATGAAATTAAATCAAATTTGTTATTTGAGCAGAAATTAAAAATACTTCCACAGTGATAATTATTTACTTTAACGATCTCTTTAGCGTGTTTTATGGCAATTGGGTCAGGATCTATACAATTAGCTATAATATTATGTTTTTTCATTTCGTATAAAAAGACACATGTTCCACTACCTACATCAAGAACATTATATTTGTTTTCAGTTAAAATATTTTTTTGAAGAAACCCCATAA
>CAZJVX010000018.1:0-17894 GCA_964549345.1 uncultured Flavobacteriales bacterium
TGGATATGTTATCTACAATTCCAGATTTACTTCCGATTACGAGGTTAGCTATAACCTGGTGTGTTTTGCTTTTTTGATCAATTACATCTAGGATATCAGTTTTATGATTGAGTATGTTCCCGTCATCATCTCTGGCTGGAAACGCTTGTTGAGCAATTTGAACCTCAGGATGAATAGGATCACCCTTAATCACATTTTCTTCAAACTGATTGGTTCCAAAAAAGTATTTTCCTAGAATAGCTGTGTTAGATCCCGTACCTAATTCTTCTGGGCAAGTAACTATGCTGAAAATGGGCTTTTCGGGATTCATAATCCTTGAGAACATGATCGGAAAATAGCACAAATCACTACCTGAAGGACCATAAAAAATATCAAAATCGTACTTTGAATTTCTAAGAATTAATTTTTTAAGCTGCTTTTGCTGATCATGTAATAACTTATCATAATCCTCAACTTTTAAACGATCAATCATATTATCAACTGCACGTTTACTATCCACATTTAGATTGGACATCGTGCAAGAACCTCTGTTAAAAACACCTTCGTATATTAGGGGATTTCCATGATATTTATTTAGTCCATTCTCATTCAAACTAATTCTCTCATCACCACCTTTTACAATATCCTGTATATTCATATCGCTTACTATATCTACACAAATAAAAATATTTTAATTTAGAATATAGAATATGTTGTGATAAAACATAGTCATTTAGTCTAATATAACTTACACTTGGGAAGAAGAATTACACCACCTATAAAGGCAAATTTAGCTGGTTTCTTAGCTGTTGTGATAGTCAATCTAAATCTAGGATATTTTTTTTCAAAGTATTTTTCTAACGGACAAATTGGTCTAATACCTTTATTAATGTGCACATCTACTCTTCTAATTGTGGATCTCGCATGAACTTAACACTTAGCTTTATAAAATACCCTAAATAAATTACCATGGAAAAAAAACTTATAGAATGGAGTGATTTTGAAAAAATAGATATCCGAGTGGGGACTGTAATTCATTCAGAGATTAATGAAAATACTATCAAACCCTCTTTTATCATTCATGTTGATTTTGGCCCTTTGGGCACCAAAAAAACATCTGCTCAAATAACTAGTTTATATCAGTACCAAGAATTGATAGGAAAACAAGTCATTGGCATATTAAATTTCCCGAAAAAACAAATTGCCAATATGAAAAGTGACTTTCTTTTGTTGGGGTCCACTAATGAACAAAACAACGATGTTGTTATCCTTGAGCCAGAAAGAAAAGTCTCAAACGGATCAAAAGTGAAATGAAAATACTTAAAAATGATTCGTCATCTTTTGAAAGAAATAAACTTATTGTTAATTTTACACTATGAAAAGAATTGGAATACTGACTAGTGGTGGTGACTGCGGTGGGCTAAATGCTGCTGTTAGATCTATATTTTACAGAGCTAAAGAAAAGTATAATCTCGATGTTTACGGGATTTTGGAAGGTACTGTAGGTCTCATGGAAAGACCTCCTAAATATATCAAGTTAGATTATGGCACTTTTTCAGGAAATTTGATTAGACAAGGAGGCACTTTTTTAGGAACTACAAACAAAGGTAATCCATTTAAATACCCTATGCCAGATGGCACATTTAAAGATAGAACTAAGGAAATTGTAGGTGGGTACCACGAAATGGGCCTTGATGGCTTGATTGTAATTGGTGGTGATGGAAGTATGAAAATCATAAAAGAGATTGCTGACAAAGGAAATTTAAATATTGTAGCTATTCCAAAGACAATAGATAACGATGTAGGTGCTACAGAAAGCTCTATAGGATTTCATACCGCTGTTGATGTAGCCACCAATGCGCTTGATAATTTACAATTTACTGCAGCAAGCCATAGTAGAACCATGATATTAGAGGTAATGGGAAGAGATGCAGGCCATATTGCGTTAAATGCAGGAATTGCAGGTGGAGCTGATGTGATACTAATTCCTGAAATTAATTACACTATTAATGGTATAATTGAAAAACTTAAACAGCTTAACTCATATGGAATAAAACATTCCCTAATTGTGGTTGCTGAAGCTGTGAAACAGGAAAATGGTAAAAATAGCACTGTAAAGTTTGCTGACGGAGAAACTAGATTAGGTGGAATTGGTAGTTATATTGCTTCTAAAATAATGAATGAAACCAATATTGAATGCCGTGTAACCACACTTGGGCACGTACAAAGAGGAGCACCACCATCTACACAAGATCGAATTTTGGCTTCCGCATTTGGAGTTTATGCTGTTGACCTACTTGCTCAGAAAAAGTTTGATCGTATGGTAGCGTGGAATGACAGAAAAGTAGTTGACTTCCCGATTCAAATGGGAATTGAAACATATAAAGAGGTTGAATTAGATGATTCCCTAGTCAAAACTGCTCTTGCTCTTGGAATATACATTGGTGACATAAACTAAATTTCACTATATTTTATTATCAAAATCAGTAAATTAATCTACATTAATTAATTTGATTATCTCATTTTATACTATTGTAAAATGAAAAGAAAAGATTTTTTAAAAAAGTCTATGGCATTCGGAGCATTAGGAATTGCTGCTCCTTCCGTTCTATCAGCTAAGAATCCTACCTTTAACTCCACTTATGACAAAATGATTGATCAGGTAGGTTTTAACCATTTACCCAATAATGAATCTAAAACCATGAACAGTGTACTTCACAAGGCAAATACGAGAGGCCATGCCAACCATGGCTGGCTCCAAGCAAATCACTCTTTTAGCTTTGCTAATTATTACAATCCTGAAAGAATGCATTTTGGTGTGCTAAGAGTTTTAAATGACGACACCATTGCTCCTGCAATGGGATTTCCAACTCATCCTCATGACAATATGGAAATCATCACCATACCGTTAGAGGGTGATTTAGAGCACAAAGACAATATGGGAAACGGAACCATTATTAAAAATGGTGACATTCAGGTTATGAGTGCTGGAACGGGGATAACTCATAGTGAATTCAATGCAAATAAAGGAGATTATTGCAAACTACTTCAAATCTGGTTATTTCCCAATAAAAGAAACGTAACACCTAGATACGATCAAATCGCTATAAGATCATTAGCTAAAGAAAATAGTCTATATCAAGTACTATCCCCAAATAAAGACGATGACGGGGTTTGGATTCATCAAAATGCGTGGTTTAATATAGGCGAATATGATAAACCAACTACTGAAACTTACTCTCTTCACAAAAAAGAAAATGGGGTTTATTTATTCGTAATCGAAGGAAAGTTAAAAATTGATAATCAATCTTTAGAGAAAAGAGACGGATATGGAACATGGGATACTGATGAAATTGAATTTACTGCTGAAAAATCTTCAAAAGTTCTTTTGATGGAGCTTCCTATGCAAATCAGTTGAGCAGAACTCTCTGAAATTATTTGCTTTCATGGATTTTATTTTAATACATTGTAATCATGAAAGAGAAATACATAAAAAACCTTTTTTATTTAGCTGGAGCCGTAAATATACTGGGTACACTTACATTAAGCCGATTTTTTACTAACGAATCACTTGTCCAAATTGATCCCACAATTATTTCCAATTCAGGACTTATTTTAATCATCGTTTGGGGGCTCGCTTTTATAGCTACTTCGAATTATTATCAAAAAAATAGATGGATTGTAGGTGTTTTTGCTCTAGAAAAAACAACCTATGTTGGCATGTGGTGCTATTGGTACTTCACTAAAGACTATACGCTCAAAAGTCTATTTGATTTGGATTTTATGACCGGTTTTTTTTATGCCACATTTGGATTTAATGACTTATTATTTTTATGTTTTTTTTGTTATATATTTTTTAAAAAATTCGATCAATAATGAAAAATCATTTCAAAAAATTAGAAGAAATGTATTTGAAAGCAAATATTAATTCTAGTGTGTTTGATAGTTCAACGATATTCATAAAAGAAGGGGAAGCAAAAATTAGCTTGAATGTTTCTGAAAAATATTTCCACGCTCTTGGTGCTATACATGGGTGCGTTTATTTCAAGTTACTAGATGATGCCGCTTATTTTTCTGTAAGTTCAATTGTAAAAGATTATTTTATACTTACCACCTCTTTTCAAATTAATATATTAAAACCTGTTAAAAGAGGTAAAATTCATGCCATTGGGAAAGTAAAATTCAGTTCAAAAAATCTTTTCACAGCTCAATCTTCTCTCTTTAACGAACAGGGTATTGAAGTTGCTTTTGGAACTGGAAATTTTGTTTTAAGCAAATCTGAATTAACAAAAAATATAGGTTACTGATAATTTGTTAATTTTATTAGCATGTCTGATTACACTATAGCTGTTAAATATGCTATGATTTTCTTTATGGTAACCATGGCTATTGAGTGGGTCATTGGTAAATGGATGAAAAAATCCATTTATAATCCAAGAGACACCATATCAAGTATTAGCTCAGGAATGACCAATAATGTAAAAAGCATACTCAAACTTTCTGTGGTCATTATCAGCTACCAATGGATGTTTGATTACATCAAAGTTTTTGAAATTGGAAGTAATTGGTACGTTTACATAATTGCGTTTCTAGGAATAGATTTTGCTTATTATTGGTCTCACCGATGGAATCATGAGTTTAATATTCTTTGGAACAAACACGTAATACACCATAGTAGTGAAGAGTTTAATTTAGCCTGCGCGCTAAGACAGAGTATTTCAGACTTATTTCAGGTTTATTTTTTCCTTTACGCCCCTATGGCCCTAGTGGGTGTACCCCCAAAAGTGATTAGTATTTTACTACCGCTACATTTATTTGCTCAGTTCTGGTATCATACCAGATTAATCGGAAGAATGGGGTTTCTTGAGCATATTATTGTAACTCCTTCACATCATAGGGTACATCATGCCATTAATGAAAAATACATTGATAAAAATTATGCTTCTATTTTCATTTTCTGGGACAAATGGTTTGGGACTTTCCAAGAAGAGTTAGATAATGAACCGCCTGTATATGGAATTAAAAAACCAGCAAGAACATGGAATCCGATTTTAATTAATTATGCACATCTTATTCAACTTATTAAAGACGCTTGGAATACAAAAAAGTGGGTTAACAAATTTAAAATTTGGTTTATGCCTACGGGTTGGAGACCTGATGATGTTACCCTAACCAACCCAATTGAAATTATTGAAGATCCTTACAGCTATCAAAAATATGACTCTAATGCAAATCCTATTCTTTTGTGTTGGAGTAGCTTTCAATTAATGGTACACCTAGCCATGCAATTTCATCTTATTTATTTGTTAGGTTACATTGGGAAAGACTTGGCTTATGATCAAGCTGGCTTCACAGATATTTTAGCTGGATACCAACCATTAATATTATATGGGTTATTTTTCATACTTTCTGTTTGGTCATTTACCTCGCTTATGGATGGCTCTTTTGTAATGAGTTTCCCCACAGAAATACTAAAAACTGGGATAGGTATCTTGCTTATTTATACGTACCCTGATGTTACGAGTATATATGAAAGCATTCATATTCCTGAAATATACATTATTGCGTATTTAAGCTTATCGCTATTAATGACAATAATATATGGCAACAAAAAAAGTAATTGGATTAGTCACCTTATTTCAGGTTAAAACTTCATATTACTCAATCCACCCCTGGTATTAAATTTACTGTAACAAGGAATTGATCGATACTTTTTCTTTTGGTGACGTTTAGCTCTCAAAAGACCAGAAAAAATCCCACCTTCAATACTTTCGATGATTATGGAAATTTCATTTGTCCCACTGGTAGATGCACTTAACTCAGAAACAGTAAAATCTCGGCTGTATGAAAAAGTTAATCCTAAATTATTTCGCTCGAACACATGTTGATAACCAAAAATGAAATAAACAGACTCATATTTGTCTAAATCAGTATCTAAAGTTGTCATCTGTTGACGATAAAATAAACCTAAATGTAATGGATACAACCATGCTTCTGCAATACCCACCTGTAAAGTAGAAAGTAAACCTTGATTTACATATACAGCAGAATGTTTAATTGCGCCACTTAAGTTACCTTTAAAAGGCCAAAGCATAGATCCATGGAGGGTGTATTTTCTGTTATTATCAACAATATCATTTATAAACCCATTTGATCTTCGGATAAAATTATGAACTGCTAATCCCATTTCAACATCTAGATCTATTGGTAAATGAAATCTGCGAGACTTCGCTCCTCTTTTGATATGATATGTTAAAACCGTTCCCAAAGCAAGATTACTAGTATTATAAGAATTTCCTAGTGGGGCTATAAAATTAGAAGTATAAATATCTCCTAAGTAAGGGTCCAATTCATCACTGAAAACTAATCTAGACCAGTCAATCTGCTTAGCAATATTCTGATACTGAAAACCAAATTGCCATGCAACAGGGCTTGGAAAAACATCAAATAGACGGTATGCACCACCAGCAAAAAAGTTATTTGTACGGAGAAAACCCTCACCTTCAACACCTGTTGAGTACATAAAAGATAGAGCCGTGTTCGTATTATTTTCCCACGTGTCGAATGCTACTGAATTAGTATTAAAACTACTTGGCACTTTTCCCCACTGATTTCTACCATTCATAAATATTCTAAAGTTGTTATCAATACCAGCTAAGGCGGGATTTAGATATATAGGGTTAAAATAATATTGGCTGAATACAGGCTCTTGAGCTTTACAATTAAAGCTTATCATAATTACCAATATGAATAAAAACTTTTTCATTATCTAATTACGGTTACAGTTCCTGTTTTTCTCATGATCTCTTCGTCCCAGTAGTATTTACCTTCCCATGGCGTTTCATCTTTAAAAGTAGCTTCAACTTTCCATACATAAACATCTTGTTCTACGGTAACTCCTCTAAACGTCCCATCCCATGCTCCTGTAGGGCGACCTTCATCATCTAACGCATCACTTTCCCATATTACATTTCCGTAAGTATCAAAGATTTCGATAAGATATGTTTCCATTCCAGCACCTTTAGGAACAAAATGGCTTACCTCAAAATTTGGATGACCAACATACATTGCATTAGGAACATAAAGGGCCTTTCTAAAGTTTACCACAAATTCCATTGAAGCACTATCGACACAACCTTCATCATTGTAAGCATATAACGCATAGGTGTGGATGCCATCTTCAGTGTAAGCGTAATTATATGTTGGATTAGGATTATTAGTACCATCTCCATTTTCGAAATCCCACCAATAAATAGTAGCTCCAACACTCAAATTAGTAAATTCAACTACGCCAGCTCTTGGCTCAGTTGAACTAAACTCTTGATTATAAGTAAAATCTGCTATTGGAGCTGGTAAAATAACCATTGAGCTATTTCCAACAGCAGTATCACTACATCCACTTCCGGTGTTATATGCATACATGGTTATGGTATATTGACCTGGTGTGTCATAAACCATGGAAACACTATCCCCTATTCTTTGTAACCCATTTCCAAGATTCCAAACTATTGAATCAGCATATAAACTAGTTGAGTTAAAAAATGAGGTGTCTCTTAAACAAACTGTATCATCAAAAGATAAGTTAGCGTCAGGAACTTGATTGTAAAAAACCGAAAATGGTTCACTTAGGGTATCTGTACAATTATAACTATTACTAGCTATTAACTGTAGATTGTATATACCAATGGTATCATAAACTGCACTAGGATGCGTCATGGTACTAGTTTGACCATTTCCAAAATTCCATTCAAAAGCTACAGCTCCCACAGATTCATTAGTAAAGAAAACATCTATCGGTAAATAGCACGGATCAGATGTTACATAAGTTAAATCAGCTGTCGGGGAAGGGTTTACAGTAACATTACTATAAGTAGAATCCAAACAACCATTGAGATCCTCTACCACTAATTTAATAGTATATGAACCGGCATTTGTGTAGGGATGAAAACCATTAAAAAATGAGCCTGTATTTCCATCTCCGAAATCCCAGTTATAATAGTTGGTGTTTTGAGACGTATTTAAAAAGACGGCAGAAAACGGTTCGCATCCTACGGACTGATCAAGAGAAAAATCAGCATTTGGAATTGGTAGTACATTAATATAACTGATCATTGAATCACTACACCCGTAAGAATTCAGACCTATTAGTTTCACGTCATAAATTCCATCATTAATAAAAGTAAATGTAGGATTGTTTTGTATTGAATTACCTAACTGTCCAAATGACCACAAATAGGAGCTAGCGCCTGAAGAAGTATTAGTGAAGCCATAATTCGAAGGTAAAATACAAGAGTCATATTTAGTGAAATTAAAGCTAACATCAGGAACAGGCAATACAGAAACAGTAGTATTTGCACTGTCCATACATCCAAACATATTCATAGAGTATAACTTCACGTTGTAAGTTCCAGCTGATGTATAGTTATAAGTTAATGACGGAATGTTAGATGTTGAACCATCTCCAAAATTCCATGTATATGCTAATGCTCCATTTGAATTATTATTAAATGAAAAACTCGCTGGCAACACGCAAGTATCTAACTGAACTGCATCAAAAGAAGCATTTGGAACAGGATTTACTGAAATTGAATTAACTACACTGTCCTGACAACCATAGGTGTTTGAAACATGTAATGTCACATCATAGCTACCATCAATATTGTATAAGTGAGAGGGATTTGTTTGAGAGTTTTGAATTGAATTATCCCCAAAATTCCATGTGTAATTTGTCGCACCTAATGAAGAATTGCTAAAATCAAAATTTGCAGGTAATACACAAGTATCCAATTGATTTATAGAAAATCCAGCCTGTGGAACGGGGTAAGGATTCACATCAAAATCAAATGAATCAACACAACCGCTTAAGTCTTCAAAACGCACAAAAACATTATAATATCCATCTGTAGTATAGGTATGAGTAGGGTTAGCTTGTGAGGAGGTGTTCCCATCACCAAAGTCCCAAGTGAAAAAACCAATTGAATTAACCGTATTTGAGAAGTTAACCGTAAGAGGAATACAACCGTTGTTTATATCAGGTGTACCTGACACATCAGGATAAGGTAAAACAACCAAAGCGACAGAATCATATGCAGGACAATCATTTGTCAAGGAAGTTCCTGTTAGAACAACAGTAAAGTTACCCGCGGAGTCATAAATATGGGTTGGATTAGTTAAATAAGAATCGTTACCATCACCAAATTCCCAATAATTATTAATACCCAAGTCAGATGAGTTATTAAACGTAAATGTAGAACCTGCACAAAGAGTATCGTCAACTACTGAAAAAGAAACTTGTGGAGATGAGTTAACTGTAATGGTCTTGTATAACGTATCGTAATTACACGCATTACTTACAGCTAACATCACATCATAGGTTCCAGGATTAACAAAAGTATGAGTTGGACTGTAAATATTAGAAAAATTTCCATCATCAAAATCCCAGCTTGTGGTTGTTCCACCTACCGAGAACTGTTGGAAATCAACTGTAAATGGAGCACAACCTACTGTAGTATCTACTGTAAAGAAAGCTACAAGGCTACTTGGGAGAATAGTAACCGTACTTTGAGATGTATCAGTTCCGCATTCATTTGTTACTGCCATGGTAACGGTGTAAAATTGATTAGACATCCCTGGAACATAGTAATGATCAAATAGAGTATCACTATTGTTACCAATATTTCCATCACCGAAATCCCACCAAAACGTATCTGGTAGTCCATAACTGTTATTTGCAAATGTTATAGTTCCAGACAGACATCCTCCAACGTTAGTACTTGGCCCAAATAAAGATACCGGCTGAGGCATACTTGTTATCTCAAGTGAATCTGTATCTACCCCACAAACATTAGAGACAGTAAGCGTGGTATAATAAGTTGTATCAAAATAGATTCCAGCAGCATAAGTTTGTGTTGTTGGAACTGTATCTGTTGTAGTAGAATCTCCACCAGAAACGTTATCAAAACCTAAATCCCACAAATAACTTATATAGGTTCCAACCGAATTATTAATGAAATCAACTACCCAAGGGCCACAGCCCGAATCTGGCGCAACATAAGCAGCGACTGGAGGGGCAATTACCTCAACAAGACTACTTAAAGAATCTAGGCAACCTCTATCCGTTTCTGCAATATAATTTACATCAAATACTCCAACAGTATCTAAACTGAAAATAGGGTTTTGATCATTTGATAATGACCCCTCTGAAATGGACCAATAATGAAAGCTAGCACCAGTTGTCGAATTAGTAATTTGGTGACCCACATTCAAACAAAAGATAGTATCATGATCATATGAAACAATTGGTAGTGGATTAACCGTTACATCAAGAGAATCATAATTCCAACATGCAGTAATTGGGTGTTGATAAGAATATAATAGCCTATGCGTTCCAATACCAGCCGTAATTGGGCTGAAAGTACCAAGTGAGGTATCTGTTATCCCTTGGCCTGTCCAAAAACCACCAAATGGAGAGAAGTTTAATGTAGTATCACCAAAAGAAATACATATTTCAAAATCTGAATCAACGTCTACTACAGGTAGTGGATGAATTAATATATTCATAGTATCAGTAGTAAAACAATTACCAGTTCCAATGTTATAAGCTAAATCTACCGTATCAACACTATTCACAAGGTAATCTCCATTTACAGCAACGCCAGTACCATCCCAAGTTCCAGCACCTAAAGGAAGACCTACTAACTGAATCAGTCCTGTATCTTCACAGGCTTGAATATCAAACCCTGCGTCAGATATTTGTGGAACATCAACAGTTAAAGACATGGTGTCAATATTGTAACAAGTGTTGGCATCAAAATATTCGTAATACAATTCAAAAACTCCACTTCCATTTGGAGTAAATAATCCATTTATGTCAATATGTTGACCAACCCAATTACCACCTATTGGTGATCCCATAAAATTAACAGGTGCAGGGAGGTCACAAATATTGGTATCATTTGGTGCAACTACAATGGGTAAAGCATTAACTGTAATAAATACTGAATCACTGTTTTCACAAGCATTGGAATCAATGTATAAATAGTTTATTTTATGGGTACCTACTCCAGCTACAGACGGTGTGAAATCACCATTTGCGTTAGTAATACCAGTCCCAGACCAAATACCACCAGAAACATTAGCAGTAAGCACTTGTATGGTGTCATCAATGCATACAGAAAAATCAGCTAATGCATTAACATTGGGGAGAGGGTTTACAATGAGATTCACTGTATCGCGAGTTAAACAGTTTCCTGTTCCATAGCTGTAAACAAAATCTAACGTATCCTGAACAGTTGGGGTAAAATCACCATTAATAGAAATACCATTATCTGACCAGACACCTCCTACTGGAGAACCAACAAACTGAATGGTACCAGCATCAACACATTCTTGTAGATCGGTTCCAGCATCAGCATTAGTAGGGTCTATTACGTTTATACTAAGTGTATCTTTATTGTAACAACCCAAGATATCAGTATGATGATAATAAATTTCATAGAGTTGAACGCCCGTTGGTTCAAATCCGCCAGAAGAATCAATATTATTTCCTGTCCAATATCCCGGAACTAAGTTTCCATCAAAATCAACTACACCAGGTTGGTTACAAAGTATCGTATCATTTCCAGCATCAACTTGAGGAAGAGGGTAAACTGTTACAATTATAGAGTCTAAATTTTCACATGTATTTGCATCTACATAGCTGTAATAAACCATGTGATCACCTTCTCCGGCTAAACTACCTAAAAATTTTCCTGTGGGATCACTTATCCCGTTTCCAGACCAAGTACCACCAATCGGATTCCCTGAGATAATTACGGAATCAGAGATACATAATGCTGTATCTGAACCTGCTTCTACAACAGGTAAATTATGAATAGTTACTTGGGTGGTGTCGTTGTTGGCACAATTTCCAGTTCCATAAATATAGACTAGGTTTACAACCCCAGGGGTATTAAAAGAATAAGTGCCTGAAATATCACCAGTTACAATTATATCATCAATCCTAAGGTATTCTGCAGAGCTATTATTTTCCATTTTAACTCTAATTTCTAGCGTATTACCGGTTAGCCCGTTTTGAAATACAGCAGCAGAAGTGAAATTACCACCTAAAGATCCATTTGAGGCAAATGTCGTCCATACTCCTCCATCAATTCGAAATTCAGTTTCTATGATGTCGTCAACTTCCATTGATCCCAATTCGGTTGCAGCTACAGAGACCGATACATTAACGTAACCAGCAATAGAAATAGATGGAGACAACCAATATGCCGGTCCGTCTAAATCCCTAGCTTCTAAACGTTCACTTACGACTTTTAAATATTTAAATCCATTAGTTAAAGAGGCCCCAGAAACATCAACAGACCAATTACAGCCAACAACATTAGTTCCAGAAGAAGTGGCGCCCTTTCCATTTAAACCTGTAAATCTTTCCTCATACAATGTAGATGTAGAATTAGAAACAGTATTTGGATCATCCCAAACTCCACCATAGGGTGTTCCTTGCAAAAGTATATTCCCTTCACTTACACAAACCCCAAGATTAGGGCCTGCATTGGATAAAATAGGATTAACTATGTCTACTAACAAGGTATCCTCATTATAACATCCATTAAAGTCTGTATATTGGTAAATTACTTCTTCTTGACCAATACCATTTGGTAGTAATTCTCCCGATGTATTGATGTTTGTACCTGTCCATATACCACCAGCAGGAGACCCATCAAAATCTACGCTAATGGGAAGATCACAAATTGTAGTATCAACACCTGCATCTACAACTGGTGAAACAAATTCATTTATGATAACCTGATCATTATTAGTACATCCAAATGCGTCTGAGGCATTTAATGTAAAACTACTTGTACCCTGCATATCATAATAGGGATTTAAAATTGTAGTATCTGAAAGCACTCCCAAGTCCCAATAATAATTATAAGGTGAAATTCCTCCCGCTATGGAACCACTTAAAAATGCTGTATCTTCAGGGCATACATTTTGGTCTAGTCCAGCGTTTACAATAGGTAAAGATTGTACATCAATCAAGATACTATCTATGTCCTCACAACTATTATCATCAGTTACCGTCAAAACATAATACTCATCGGTTAATGGACTTGCGTAGGGATTTAAAATAGTTGACGATGTAATTCCTCCAGTAGCAAACCAAGAATACGTATAATCTGGAGTTCCATCTGTTACAGTTGGTGAAATTTGTACACTATCAAAAATACAAGTAGAATCTGTAAGAAGTAAACTAATAGATGGATTTTCATGTATGGTAAATGAAACACTATCATAATCCGAACCACACTGATTTGCCACTGAATCATATATCCAATAGGTGCCAACTGCATTATAATTTACTGCAGGAGGAGTTTCTTGGTTAGAAGATACGATATCACCACCCGGAAATGTCCAAGAGTATAGATTCATATTACCAAAACAAGTGTCAATAACGGATGATGCATAAGCTTTTTTAGTATTACAAGTATCATCAATAGGATTTAAAGTTAATACAGGAGGACCTTGAACAGTAACCGTATCTACATAAGTTATTGGCCCACATACATTTCTAGCAGTTAACTCAATACCATACATCCCTGGTTTATTAAATGTATATTGTGAATTTAGCGAATCATATTCACCATAACCACGTACCAAAACACTATCAAGAGCTAAATACTCGTTAGCATCATCAACATTCATTTCTACCTTTATCTCAACTGTAGAACCAGACAAACTGTCTTGTGTGACTTGAACACTACCAAAATTACCTGAAAGTTGTCCATTATTTTCAAAATAAGTCCATGCACCTCCATCAATTCTATAGAACGATTCAAATGAATCATCAGGTTCTAAATTAGCTGCGGAAGAATCTCTGGCTTTCAAAAATAGATTTATACTTGAATGCCCTGTAATATCAACTGTAGGAGAATACCAAATCATGTTTGCAGCATTACCATCATTCACATCTCTGGCTACTAATCTTGGATCCCCAAAAATGTTACTTACTGCAAAGAAGTCATTTGCGTTTGCCATGGCATTACCTGAAACATCTATTGTCCAATCCACATTGGAGGTATCTGTACTAACTCCACTAATACCTTTTCCTGTTTGTAAATTGAACGTTTCTATATATAAGTCTAATTGTGTAGAATCTGATACAGTCTTCAAAATGGAGGGAGGAGTGTTTCCTTGGCACCCAGTAATTAATGTGCTTGACCCCCAAGAAAAAGTGGAATTAAAATCATTTAATGATCTTGATATGTTAGTATTCTCAACAACCAAAGGAGCACACCCAATATCATTATCAAGAACAAATTCAGCACTTGGAAAAGAATCAATTCGAAAGTCATGCATAGCAGAATCTGCTACCATACCAGAACCACATGGTGACTTTTTAAGTAGTTTAACTGAGTATGACATTTGATAGTGAAATTCTACAACAAGCTCAGTAGTTCCATAAGTTGTAGAATCAAAGTAATCCAATGGTATTGTACCTAATGAGCCAGAAAGTATAGTAAAACCTGTATCTGGTTCAAAAACCCATGCAATAGCATCTACAGTATCACACTCATAGCTAAAGCCGGCACCAGTATTAACTCCGTAGACATATTTACCTCCTAAACTGGAATCACTAAAAGTAACTGGTTCTTCAATACAGTAAATAGAGTCCATATCAACCATATTAGCAATCGGAGGCGAAGATTGTGTTATTGGAGAAACTTCAGCACTTGATGATCCACATCCATTTGTAGCTGCCACACCAACAAGAAAAGAGTTATCATAAAAAGGTGTAGAGTATCCGCATGAAGCATCATCAAAAGTATGAAAAATGGTATCACTTTCTAGGTCAGTTGCAGGATTTGGATGGATAAATACAGAGTCAGGTTTCCCATCATTAGTATACTTTGTGTAAATAGTTCCCGGGCTATTTAATGTTCCTGAATTATCCGCAAAAGTGGCTACAAAACCATATGTTCGTGGTGCACATTGATTTTGTGTATTTCCAGGTATACCTAATGATATTGCAGGATTAGTTCCAAAGAAAAATGGTTTAGTGTAAGATCTAACACATCCTGAAATGTTATCTGTGGCCGTAACTACAATATTGTATGGTCCTTGGGTTAAGTAGGTATTACTATAGACTGTACCTGCAGAAATATTAAGCATTACATTACCATCTCCAAAATCAATATCATAGGTAACATTAACCGAATTATTAACCACACTCGCGCTAGTTATTTCAAGATCCAATGTAAATGTGGGATCAGTACTTCCACATTTTGACCATTCTCCAGTAGGAGAAACGCTTAAATAATTAGCATCTGTAGGAGGTAATGAAAGGAAAGATGATGAAAGTTCAACTTCGGGTGCTAGTTGAACATTGACCGGGTTTACTGCTGTATCTTTGCAGCCATTAGCATCAGTGTAGATATACATTAAATCTACTGCTACTAGTGTACTACCATAACCTGCAGAGGACGGGTCATAATTATTATCAGAAACACCAGGACCATCATAATATCCGCCAACAGGAGAACCACCTGCTAGTGCAAAAGGAGCGTCTGAACTACAATGAGTTCCATATGCATTAGAAGTAACATTAGAAGGTTTTGGGTTTACTGTAATGGAAATATCATCTGAGTTAGTACAACCATTATCATCCTCCACGGATACCGTAAATATCTCACCATTTGTCATCCCTACAACCTGAGTTGTTGAATCTTCAAAATCTATAATTGTTGCAGATCCATTTGATGTCCAAGTCCACATGGTAGCATAACCACCTGCCTCAGACAGTCTCAACGTATCATCAATGCAAACCGGATCATCTGATATGATAATTATTTGAGGAGATACAGTTAAATAATAATAGGAACTATCTCTGCAAATGGTTCCATTGTCATCAAGAATTGTTACCAGCTTATAAGTGGTATTTACTGTTGGATTTGCATCTGGGTTAGGTACATTAGTTGCTGATAAACCAGCAGCTGGAGACCATTCATAAGAAATGACAGGTGTTCCTGGACCGGACCATGAAGCAGAAGGTGAACCACCAAGAGTAGTTGATGTTCCAAAACAAATGGTCTCTTTATACCTTTTGCCCGTTACCTTAATATCATCAATACGAATTTGTTCGTTGCTCTGATCAACGTTTACAGTTACCCTAATTTCAACTATTGAACCGCTTAATCCACTCTGTGAAATAGTCATTGAACCAAAATCATTAGACTGCTGACCATTTGTAGAGAAATAACTCCAGGGACCTCCGTCAACTCTGTATTCACTGTTAATGATGTCAACATTTTCTAATCCACCTGATTCAGAAGCGTTAATCGAAATAGAAACATCATTATAATCAGCTATATTTACAGATGGTGAATACCAAATACAATTTCCGTCTACATCTTTTGCCTCTAACTTTTGATTAACTACTTTAAAGTAATCATTAGCATCAGATAATGTTGCAGCACTCACATCAATTAACCAATTACACCCTGAAACATCTAAAACACCGCCTGCAGCGCCTTTGTCATTTTGATTAGAAAAGTCTTCTAGATAAATATCTTCCGTCTCAAGTACTGCATTGGTTCCTGCACTGGCAGTCAAATTAGAACACTGAGCATTCAATTTATGAGAAAAAATAAAAAATAAAAAAAATAGAACTATACTAAAATAACTCCTCATAACAATTCGCTAACCACTTTAATCCATAGTTATTATCACGAACTCCGTTCGTCTATTCTCTTGATGTTCTTCCTCTGAACACGGCACGGCTCTTCTACCCTCACATTCACACCTGTTTTTAAGTTTTGATTCTCCGTATCCTTTACCATAAATACGTTCGGGCTTAGAGATTCGAGATCTGATATAATTCGCAGATGATTTTGCTCTTCTGTCGGATAAACTTCTATTATATGAAACCGTAGCCCTGCAGTCTGTATGAGACCCTAATTCTACCACCATGTCTACATATTCGTTCATTACTTCCACAATTTTATCTAACTCTACAGCGGCATCTGGTCTAATATTAGATTTATTTAAGTCAAAATAAATAGGGTTTATTTCAATTACTTCAGCTAAATCTATACCTGTTAAGAGTCTTGTTAAAATTACGTTTGCGGTATCAAAGTAAAAACCATCAGTTACCGCATAAACAAATGTATCTGAAGTTACTAGAATATTTTCCGGATGATAAGTGAATGACCCATCGCTATTGAACTTTACATCTCCATGAAGTGGATCAGCTACAAGCACCGTGGTTAATTTATCTCCGCCTGGGTCAGAGTCATTGTGAAGTGATCCCCCTTTTTCATCAATAGTGAAATCTTGTCCTTTTTTCATGATGTAATGATCATCTACAGCAACAGGGATGGTTTTATCGATTGCTTTGATGTAAACATGTATAGTGTCATGGAAAAACATATCATGCATAATTTGATATGTGAAGTGATCTTCTTCCACATCTTTATTTTGAGGAGTATATATAAATGTACCATCCTCATTAAATTGAACTGCACCTTTTTCTGGATTTGAAGTTAATGTAGCTTTATGATATAGGTTTTCTGTAATAAAATCATCTAGGGTGTCGTTCAAAAAGTCGTTATCTAACACACTCGAAGTGATCATTTCTAGAACCTCACCTTTGACCATCGTGTAGTAATCATCTACCCCATCTGCAATTTCCAGATTGGTTTTAAAACTATAAATATCATCATCACCTCTTCCTCCTTCTCTATTGGACGAGATAAAACCAAATTTTAAATCTTTAGATAAAAAGAAGGAAAAATCATCTTTTGGTGAGTTAAAAGGAATTCCCATATTTCTGATTTCTGTTTGGTTCGTATCTAAATAATCATTAACCATATAAATATCTAATCCACCAAAACCAATTCTGCCATCAGAAGCAAAAA